>CAZHBL010000226.1:0-8194 GCA_964530105.1 uncultured Pirellulales bacterium
CTTTCATGCCCCCGGAGATAAGCAGGATGTCCACGTCCCACGGCAAAGTTTCCGCTACCGCGGCATCATACACCTGGTCCCAGTTGCGATTGACCTTGCCTTCCAAACTCACTTTCCCTACATAAGCGTAACCCGCTTTTTTCAGAAGATTCGTGTCCACATTGGTATCGACAAAAACCAACAGAGGTTTTTCGTTGGGCCTGCGAGTCCGAACAAGAGAACTTGATATTTCAAATCCTCTGCCGTGATGGTAATTATCAGGCCCCCCGAATATCGCTCCAACGCCATTCAGGAAACCTCCTATACCTTCCAGCGGGCCTTCATAAGACAATGCTTCAATAACACCCCTGAGATCTCTCATGTCATCGTCATTATCAGGATCAAAAGCACGCTCATAAATCTGGTCGTCACTGTTCGGGCCATTGGGGAAGTAAGCCTTTATCGTGCCCCATCCACCATGATTCCAATAGGGCAAATTAGACGGAAACACGGTAAGCGGCGGCGTGCGCGTCTCGTAATTTGAAACTGAGGTGGTATTAATACTTGCTCCCGAACTGGAGGCCGCATCAGAATTGGATTTGCCACCATAAGCCATAGAACTCGAGTTGCCACCATAAGCTGTAGAACTCGAGTTGCTACTGCCATCGAGAGAAACGTTCTGGTACTGGCTGGTATCAATGTTATTTTCAATCCCAATCTGTGTATTGACAGGATTAGGGGTGGGAGTAGGAGTACTACCGGTCGCGTAAGCACCTCCGGCAACCATCAATACAGGAATCAACACTGCAATTAACCTTTTCATTATCAATCTCCTTAATCGAAATTCCGTTTCATCTTTAACTCATCCATACAAACACCCTCCTGGCATCTTAAAATAAGTGTTGTTTTCCTGCTCTAATCGCCTCCTTTCTTCCTCCGAAAATTTCCCAGGTAATCTCTTTTTTATCGCTGTCGCTGTGAATAATAGACTGGCGTGATAAAATAAGAAAATTAAACCCCGCTACGATGGTAAAAACCTCTACAATCCGTTGTAAACCGATTCGAGTATCCATTCTCTGCTATCCAGCAAGCTTTATAACCAATTCTTGTAAACGGACCGTTTGTCTTCCGGAGCAAACGATCAGATCCATTCATCTTGCTTATCGTTCCACGAATTGTAATCTTATAGGACGTTAATGGCAAATAAAAAAAGATTTTTTTTGTATTGGCAGTAAGCTGTTTACCCTCCAAAAGTTATGTCGAGCAGACAGGCGGAAGGCACTATAGAAATCTACCGTGCATTGGTAACAAGCGTGCCGGGATTTATTTTATTTCGATAACCGAGTTAAAGCCGCCGAACGGATTCAATTCGTTTAACTCATTATAAGGGTCCTGCTGCCACTGCCCGTCAACAACGAGCCTATAGCGATATCGTCCCGGGTTCAGCTTCATTTGGGTCTGCCAGACGCCGCTGTCACCCACCTTATCCATCATAGTCTGTTCCGGCTGCCAGTTATTAAAGTCACCGGCGATCTGAACGCTCTTAGCACGAGGATACAATGTCACGAATACTACGGCATCATTAATCTGGCTGACGCCGTAATACTCTGAAAGCTTGGCGGAAGTACTCTTCTCTAAAATCTCCACCTCAGGTACCTCAGCCGCTTGTGGTTCTTCGGGAGCCGGGATTTCATGAACTTCTATCTCTTCTTCAAGCTCCAGTATGGGAGCTTCTTCGGCAGGGGCAAGTTCATTTTCGCTCAGGTCGAGTTCAGGCTGTTCGGTTTGTGTCGGCTCAACAGCTTTTACGGGCGGCTTTGCTGCCTGCAACAGCTCATCAGCGGTGGCACTAATAGATTCGAGCTGATCTGCCAGGGAATTGACAAACTCATTGCGCTGCTGCTTCGTCTTCGTGCCCATGATTTCCTCGGCCAGAGCACTAAAATCTTTCCGGCCCTTACTGGCAGGATCATATTCGCTGATGGGCTGGCCAAAACTCGAAGCTTCTTTGATCTTGGTATTGAAGCTTACGATTGTATTGAACATTTTGTCGCCGAAACGGCTGCGCAAATCGGCCAATATCTCTCTGGCCATCTTGGTCCTGATGTCATACATACTGGCCAGAACTTTGACGTTCACCTGCTGGCTGCAGCGCCTGCAGAGAATACTCAGGGTTTCGAGCTGCCTGCTAAGTCCGTGCAGGGCAAAGTAACCGGTCTCGACAGGGACAATAACTTCGGTCGCCGCTCTCAGCGCGTTGAAGGTCAACAGGCCCACAGCCGGAGGACAATCGATTATAGTGTAGTCATAATTATCCTTCATGTCGTCCAGGGCTTCTTTCAGGCAGCACTCACGCTCGCTAATGCCGACCATCTGCTGCTCGAATGCAGACAGATCTATGCTGGCCGGAGCCAGCTCCAGTCTGTCACTGATCTGCCAGAGTATCTCCGTCAGCTTGATCGGTTCATTTCTGCTTCTGCTTATCAACACATCGTATATGCTCTGCTCGATCTGCTCTTCGGGCACAGCAAGACCAACAGCGCAATGCGATTGAGAGTCCATATCGACCAGTAAAACTCTCTGGCCGGCCTCAGCAAGAGCGCTCGCCAGGTTTATCGATACCGTTGTCTTGCCACAACCACCTTTCTGATTGACAACCGCTATGGTCTTCATAGTGTTTCTCCAGCCTACAAAATGGATGACACAAAAAATCCTTTTTTTACTGCGGAAAACGCCTTCTTAGCGTTATAAAACCAGCAGAACATCATTTTATGTTCTTCGGCAAAAAATTGGAAAAAACTTTATCCTTTTTATGGGACCGGCCAATAAAAACACACTTACCCATACAAACAAACAGCATTTTCACGCCGCTATAAGCGACTAAACAGGGCAAAATAAGCACAAACAAAATGTCCCGCTAAAACGTCCTCCGCCAAGATAATTAAGGCTTGCTGAACAAGCCATATAGAGTCCTTTTTCGCCTTAAACCTCATAAATTGGTAAACGGCCCTAATAATTTTAAAATAGTACACGTTCCTAATTATTTAAAAAGTATAAAAGGGCTGACAGTATCTCAAGCTGCCAGCCTTTTGGGTATTCTCGGCGTTTTGTTTTGTGCCGCGGGCATCCTGCCCGCGATTCGAGGGCGAGACGCCCTCGACACATGATCTACTGTGCCAGGGCTGTGATTTCTTCTGCAGTCAGAGCTTGGTTGTAGATACGAACATCATCGATAAAGCCGGAGAAGAAAGTCCCTGAAGCAAGAGTCTTATCAGCACCGATGTATAAGACGCCATCCGTGAACATCAGTGGATTCTGGGCGGCTGTATCTTTTCTAATTGTTCTCTCAAGACCTTTTGTTCTCGCGTCGGTTCGTCCAAATTAGCAAATGTTTTTTGCGCATCCGCAATGCTCTCGTTCAGAGTTACAAACAGCTTGTCAATACTTGTTGAAGACGACACCCAGTTTGCCTGGGCCATCCTAAGGCCCTTCCTAACCTTATCGGGATTCCGGAGCATTTCATAAATTTTGTATAGCGCCATACACCTGAGCGTCTCTGCGTTGAACAGCTTTTGTCCCCATTTTTCTGGCGATGACAAAGATTTTTCCAGGAGCCTGGCAACCGTCCAAAAGCGGTTTTTCATAATCACGGATTCTCCAAAATCCAAAATAGCCTCCTCATCATTAACCGCAGTTGCTTTATCCACCCACTTTTCCAATAAGTCATCCGCTGCAGCAAAATGGCGCCAGCGGATTGTCGTATCAATTGCGTATTGTCCACCTACAAGAACCATCCGGTCCAAGTCGTTCGCGCTGAGGATATCCAGATATTGCTGAAAATGCTTCTTTAATTGTTCGCTGTCGCCGAGAATCCAGTCAATCTGCAGAAGCATATTGACTCGTCTGAGTTGATCTCCTGTCGTCTTATCAATAGTGGAAATTTTCTCAAAATGCGACTGCAACTGCTTAAGTGCTTTCAAATCTTCTTCTTCGACTTCTGACGGGTCTTTAGTCCAATATTTTAGAAGCATCTCTCGACACTTCCAATCCTGACCGTCAAAACTACTAAATGCTTCGGCGGACTCCCTGACTTGATCTGAATTCAGTTCCACTCGCTTGAAGTTAAACAGGCGAGATGACCGCAAAACCTTTTGCTCATCCGCCCTGCGAACAGCCACACGCGTAGGCAGGGCCATTAACTTATCGTCTATCTTTGTGGATTCATAGTCCACGCTGCACTTTCGCGTACCTTTATGATGCATCGTTCCCATATCTCTGTAGGTGCGCTCCTCATTGTCTATTTTTATATTGATACCTTTGCCTTTTCGGCCGATAGTGAACGGTCTTTCCGCGAGGATAACGTTTTGCTTGAGGAGCAGAGGCCCGCCCTCTTGGTCGGAGTATTCGTATTCTATGCTCTTGATCAACTTCTCTTTCGCATCCAGTAACTTAAGAGCATCTATGCGACCATCAGTTACACGGAGGTCAAGTTTCATAACTTCCCTGTCAATACCGTTTTCGGTCACGGAATTCCGTATATCAATAGTCTGCCATCCATCTTTAGTCTGTCCTAAAACTTTTCCTATGTCATTTGTATAGATGCGCGATGCCAGGGCCTCCGGCTCGGCAAATCTGATGTTGGGAATAGGATAGTCGTTGAACATATATCGAAAGACGCCTCGGTCTTCGAGAGGCTTGTAGAATACTGAGTTATTCTTGGTAAGTACATCGTTAGCTATCCTGAAGTTTTGTTCGTCGCTTTCAATTACCATCGTGATTGGGTATGTCGAGAAATTAAGGCTGCCCACGTGTGGCTCGGCCCAGACAACAGATACAGTATAGGACCCCGGTGAAACCCAATACCTAACAAACAACAAAACGTGCGTTTGAAAACACTGGGCGTTGAATTCAACTATTGCGTCGAATTGCATCATGCCTGTCTCGGCGCCCTTCGGAATAATCCCATAGGTTGTAGTGGCCAATAGCATCACAACCAAACTTAGGAAAGTAATTTTGTTTTTGCACATCTTTTTATTGAATTTACGAACATGATTATTCATTTTTCCCCCCTATTCTGATGGATATGTTATTACGACATCGTCGTATATTACTTCCTGCACGAGCAGCGCCGGTGTCAGGAGGAAATCAACGTTTTCCTTCATTTCAAGAGAGGTCTGGAAGTTGCTCACCGGGACACGGGACAATACTTTTTCGAACGCAGTATCCTTTCGTGCTGTAACGGTATCACGAGTGTTAGGATCTTTTGCTGAAGATACAGCATCGTCGGCCGGTGCCTGCCGAAAACATAAAAACAGAATAGCCGCAACTAAGACGGTGGCTTGTGATAAGAATAAGCCTTTTGTATTTACATTTTTTCCAATCATTGTTAATCCTCATTCCTTTCGTTTATTCATCCGGATAGTTTAAAATCGCTGAATTTGTTGACGGGTCAGGCCTGTATGCGCAGAATCCATCAACATGCCGGTAACTCCGTTCATGCTTTGAGTAAAGGAGTTCCCGGCATTGTAGTCAAATCGATAACCTAATGCTGTTGGAATCATCGGCTTCTGGTCTTCGCAACAGCTCTTTGTTGTAGCTGAAACAGCGACCCGATTGCAGCGGAGCATTAATTCGAAGTCATATCGAAATCAGACCGTGCATATATATATACATAGTCATCGACCTCTGCTTTACCGGTATCTCCCTCGTAGGCTATGAGTCCAACAGATGCTTCTCCTTTGGCATACGCACCTCCATTCGCTGAAAAAGTTCCGATTCCGTCCCCTATCTCGTACTCGTCGGACTCACTGAATGACAAATAACTATACGAGACTGTAAAGTAGTCTTCACCAGAATCATGATTGCCGCTTGGTTCATTTTTTTCAGGTGTGCAGTCCCAGTACCGGTAATAAGAGTTGGAAGAATCCGAAACGCTGCCCCCGATCTCAGCGTCCATCTCAAAATATCCTGAGCCCTGAGAATCATGAGGCCAGGAGTAGGCATTGCAGGATATATCACCGGTTGCTCCTATGTACGGTGATCCTGCTGTTACATAAATATCGCCATCTGTGGATATATTTCCAGATGTATAGAGGCTAAAGTCGATTGTAGCACCCGGAGCCTCGGCCGGTGGCCCGGTCCACTCCCAGCCCTCTTGACAGTAGTGGTATGCCTCGCCTTCCAACTCGAAATCGTTACTATACGCTTCTTCCGGAGTGTTCTGTACGCGGGCATAAATATCTATAGTCCACCCACTTATCATATAGTAGCCTGTGCCGTATTCTTCATCAAAATTACGGTATAAATAGTTCTCCGTAATGTCAACATCCTTTGTCACCCATGCACTACTCTCATAAACGTCTGAGCTTTGGTCACCTGTGCCGTACGTATACCAATCCCAATAATCTTCTGCCATCAGCGTGGTAAGTGGAAGAAAAACCACTATAGCCATGGAAATTAAAATCAATTTGTAATACTTGTCTAAAGCCTTCATTTTTTGCTCTCCTTTCGCAAATTCTCTCAGGTCAGGCAGGAGTAACTCGTACCATCTCTGTTTTGCCTTCATTTTCTATCTCCTTAATTTGACTTGTTGTGATTAACGCTGACATCCTTTGTCAGCGTTTTGGAACCTGTCCTGGCGGTCCTCGGGCCATATTTATCACATCCTTTCGTTCTCTCTGCATTTCGAGACCCCTTTCTTTGTCGCTAAAGGTGTTCTTCTATTATTGTGACACAAATTCTTATGCACCTTAGTAAGCGCAGTCCTTCACCGCCGAGAACTCAACTACTTTTTCTCGCTTACTCGCCTTGGCGGTAAAACACCCCGCCGAACACAGCATTTTCTCTGCTATGGCCCACCCTCAACATCCAAAGTATATATATATTATTTAATAGTCCTTGAAATTCCGCATCCACTTCGGCCAGTTTTCAGGCTGTACTCCGCCGGCCCTGGTCCAGGGACCTGCCGTGTTGAAACGGTAATTCCACTTCAATGTCCACAACTCCTTGAGCCCGATTTTTCTTACTGACCAATCTAAGAAAAGACCGTTAATGTACCCGTTGTGACGGTTTATGCAGAAGGGAACCCCCGGACTGCCACCATCTTGCGATGGCGGTGATCTTGTATCACGAAAGTGAATTGCAATTGAAAAATGTGAGCCGTCAACGAGTGCGGGAATGTTGTCTTTGCCCCTAACGGAGGAAATGTCAATATGAACGGAATGAAAAGGTGAAGGCTTAACCAGATTCCATAATCCGCCGTTGAAGGCATAGCTGCCGCGAAACGCCGGTAAGGGGCTTGTAATCTCCCAGGCTTTTAACGTTGATCCGGCCGTGAAACTAAAATCCCACGTTGTGCCGTTGAACGTGATTCCGCCACTGCCCTTAACAGATTTATCCGTTCTGACGGCCATGGGGCAGCAGGCAATGCCTTTGGTCTGAAACTCATTAAGTACGGTAGGTTTGTTAGGATCATTGTCGCGGAGGTACGAGCCGCGCAGAAACCATAAGAAATTTGGGGGAGCCCGTCCTTCGTTGTCCTCGGCGTATATTGCCAGTATCGTTCCCCACTGCTTGAGGTTGGCCTGACATACAACCGCCCGTGCCTGATTTCTGACGCGCTGCAGCGCAGGCATCAATATCGCCACTAACATCGCTATAATGGCAATCACCATTAACAACTCGATGAGCGTAAATCCAGTTAGAAATCTTCGGTTTTCCCCATTTGTAGTGCTTGTTTCTAACTGGGTAAATCCCGACCTTTTAGAAATGTTTCTGTTAATTCGCCTCAACAACGATCCTCTTTGCCGGCCGGCAATCCTTTTGCCCGGCCGTCCGAATCTTCTCGCCCCGCGCATCATAATTATCCCCCTAATTATAAAACGACTTACCTAACCATTTTTCTGGTTACGCCCGACGCTTCCATAGGTGTACTCGCTGGGTGTACTCGCTGGGTGTACTCGCTGGGTGTACTCGCTGGGTACTATAACAAATTATATCAGTACTCAAATCATAAGTATAGATAATTTTCTTTTTTTCTTTAAAATTTTCTTGACTTGTATATATAATAAAAATGAAGGCAGAAACCGGTTTTTAGTGAATCATTGATTCACTATGCACACCCGGACAGGAGTAACTCATACAATCTCCATTCTGCCTTCAGTTTTTCGATTTGGATTCTTCGGGGAAACTGGTATATTGCCGAAAGCCTTACTCC
>CAZHBL010000227.1:0-8181 GCA_964530105.1 uncultured Pirellulales bacterium
ATCAGACGGCTGATCTCGACATGCCTGATCTTACCCATCGGCATATCGAAATTGGTGCTCTGCCGGCCAGATGGAACTTTTTCATCGGCTCTCTGATCGGCAGGCCCGGCAACAAGAGCAGGTTTCTTATGTCTTACCGCCAATGTCAGGCCGGCGGAGGCTGCTAAAGACCGTTTTATGAATCCACGGCGATTTACAATCCTGGCCATATGACCTCCTAAACGCTTTAAGTATAACATGACACCAAAACAAACTTCCTGAACAGCTCAAGAGTACTAAAAAGTGTAATAATATGACCGATATCTGTCAACTATGAACGGATGAAATTCAGCTGAAAGCTTAGTTCGTACGATGATATATCATCTCACGCAAGACTGTCCCGAGATATAGGGTATTGTCTGGGGGCCTTCAGGAAGAACACAAATAGAAGCATCTCTTCCGTATTTATGCAGAAGCTCTTCAATAGTGTCTTCAACTTTTGAGCACGGTTTGAGAAAAGCACGCTTAATTTGCTCATCGCTGAGATTGCGGCTGTGGAAGTACACATCTGTCTTCTGGCAAATCATGCTGTGAACCTGTGCCTGCCACATATCCTGTCTCACGAAATCCTTTTCATGGATTTTTCTCAGGAGAGCATCCTGGCACCCGGCTTCACATAGCAACCTGCCATACTCTCCATGGGCCGGGATACCTTCCCTGCAGTCGGCTGCGACCACAATGCTGCCGCCCTCGGCGACGATTTGGGCGGCTACACTCATACCTTTCACGGCCTGGTATAGATTTATATCCAATGGATATCCTGAATTGCTGGTAATGACGATGTCGTATGGTTTCTCCACGGCGACCATTGCGTTTTTCCTTACATAGTCACAACCTCGCTCGTGTGCTTTGTGAAAGTTGCCTGCAAAGACGGCTGTGATCTTCTTGTCCTTATTGAGCGCCAGGTTTAATAAAAAACTCGGCGGGACCAGTGATGCGGCCTGTTGTATCTCCTCCCATATTGGATTGCCGTAGGTCACCCCCCATGTTGCTTTCGGATGGTCTATGTTGTTCACGGCATGGTTTCTAAGTATGGTCTCCAATAAAGCCAGACCGGGCATAACGGCTTTGCCGCCACCCGAAAAACCGGCGAAGAAATGAGGCTCTATGAAACCGGTCAGAATTCGAATGTCACAGTCCATGTACGCCTTATGAAGCCATATTTCATGTCCGCTTTTTGTAGTTCCAACAAGTTTGTATGAAGAGCGATCTCCGGCATCATTCTGGATAATCCGATATCTGCTCAAGACGTCCTCTCCCAGCATCTCCGTAAGCTCAGCATTTGTATTGGGCCTATGAGTACCAGTGGCATTGAACAGCAGTATTTGCTCGTCGGGTATACCGCCAAGCTCCTGCAGCAGAATCGGCAAAATGATTTTATAAGGCATCGGGCGAGTGATGTCGTTGATGACGATGCCAACAGTGTCAGATTGTTTGACCAGGTCTCGCAGGGGCCTTGAGTCTATGGGATTAAGCAAAGCATCTTCTATTGCAGCAGCCTGGTCCGGCAGACTTTCGGTGTGCCTGGGCTCCAGGACATCGATGTTAAGATAGTCCGGCAGGTTTATATCCAGACCTTCCTCGCCATAGGCTAATCTTATTTTCACAAACGCAGACTCCTATTTCACGTTCTTAATCAGGGAAAGGTTTCCATCTCGTGCCGCCTCCAGTATCGGTCCCATATAGTCGTCTATCATATCACTTCCGAGCGGAACGGGCATATTCTGAAGTTTCATTTTAAGCTGGGGATTCTTCGCGGCAGCCAGCGCTCTGTCAATATGTTGCTGACCGAATCGATCAACATCGCTCAAACGGGTGGGAAAACCGATACGATGAGCCAATTGAAACATGGCTTCGGCCACAGCGATTCCAAGGTCTCTGCCCTTAAGCGATTCAATATCCGCTCCCGTCAGAGCCGCCTCTTGATAGATTTTGCCGATAAAGCGCAATGGCCGCTCAATAGCCGGGGCGAAAAAAACGGTGTAATACGGATTCATGATAGCACAGGCCCGGCCATGGGGCAGTATATCCACTAAGGAAAAACTGGTCAGGTGTCCCCCGTTGGTTCCTCCTGTCATAATGGAATATCCGCCCAGATCTGTAGCCAGGCAAAGTGCTTCTCTTGCTTCTTTGTCCTTTAGATCGGCGATTGCACGCGGCAGGTAATTGACCGCCAAGCGAATGCAGGCGCCGGCGATTTCTTCGAGTTTGTCGTAGTGAGGCTTGCCAATGGCTCCATATAGAACCTCCAGCGAGTGCGAGATACCGTCGAGCGCTCCGTCCGCGGTAAGGTCCGGCGGTGTACTGTACGTCACTTTATAATCGAAGACCGGATAAGCGGGAACAATTGCATCGTCCACGATCAGCTTCTTCTGGTCTGTCGAAATGTCTGTAATATTCGAGTACTTGGTCAGGTGGGCGGCCGAACCGGCAACTGTCTGAATGGCCATGTGCGGGGTTAGGGACTTGCCGCTTTCCCGTAATGCTCTGGTGACAAGGCCGGTTCCAAAATATGCATCAATATCACCGTTGAGAGTGCGAAGGACCTCGGCGGCTTTTACAGCGTCGATTGTGCTGCCACCTCCGAAGCTGACTATTAAATCCGCATCAGTTTCTCTCAGGTTCTCTGCGATTCGAAACAAGTCTTCTCGCGGACAGTTGGGCCTGGCGCCTCTAATTTCCGCCACAAGATTAACTCCTGATTCGGTCAGCGAATTGCGGATATTCTCTACATAATCATCGCTGCCGGCAAATGTGCCGCGAATAAGCGCTGCTTTCTTTCCCGCCGCGGCAACTCTTTTGCCCACTTCAGGGAGAACGTCCGGGCCGAACAAATACGAATCCCCTTTGAACTCGTGCAGCAATTCCCGTGCTTTTTTAAAGTCTGTCATGCTTTAGGTCTCCTTTATCTGCATCACAAACCATATCATACGAAAAACAAGCCAATTTCTCAAAACTTCTCTGTGTGTGGGCGAGAAATTTATTCATTTGATGTTTATCATCAACACAGATAAAATAAACTCCGACACGAGAAGCGCAACCGGAATGTCCAGGTTGTGTTAAGGTATAAAGCGGCAAAGGATTAGCCGAACAAGGGAGGATTGAATTATGGATTTGAAAAGTAAGATAGTTTTGGTCGTCGGCGGAGCGGGAGGCATAGGATTAGGTATCGCCAGGGCCCTGGCGGCCGAAGGTTGCAAGGTCGCACTGGCAGATACCAATAAAGAAGCTCTGGCAGATGCCGTCAAAGTCGCAGGAGGTGAATTTCCATGTGTCAGCCGTGCTTGTGACATAACCGACCGTGAACAAGTTTTGAAATTGTTCGAATGGCTCGGCACTGAGCTCGGACCTGTCGATATCCTCGTCAACAGCGCAGGAATCAATGTCGGGGATCGGATGATGTCCAATATAAGTCCGGATGATTTTGACCGGGTGATGAAGATTAACACGACAGGGACTTTCAATTGTATTCATGCCGCTCTTGGTGTGATGCGTCAGAAAGGTGAGGGTCTGATAGTCAATATTGTGTCTCTGGCGGGCAAACGCGTGATGCTTTTAGCGGGTATGCCGTATTGCGTGTCAAAATTTGCTACGGGTGCTCTGGGCACTTTTGTGAACCTCGAAGAGAGTGCAAACGGAATTAAGGTAACAAACATCTATCCCGGCGAGACGAACACCCCGATCATTGACAAGCGTCCCTCACCACCGCCTCCTGAAAAACGGGCGATGATGCTCCAGCCGGAGGACATTGCCGCCTGTGTGGTGACAATTGCCAAGCTGCCGCCCCGTGCAGTCGTTCCGGAACTGATAATAACGCCACCGCATATGATGGTCGGCTGAGGATGTATCAGATGCCATAAAAATATTTGCTTTGCTTACTCGGCCGGATTTGATAGGGTGTATGTGATTCTAAGTGTTCCTTGAAAATATCTGAACGGTTTAATATTAACGAAGGCAAAACCGATGAGCAGACTCAATCGCAGAGGCTTTATCAGGAACATGTCGACCGCCGCGGCTGGTATCGGCTTCGGCTCAATGCTGTATACCAAAGCCTATTCAAAGATTTTGGGGGCAAACAATGACATTCGCATCGCCATTGTAGGTCTACGAAAAAAGGGCAAAGAGCACATCGATATATTCGGCAAAGTTCCGGGCGTTCGCATAGTTTCGTTATGTGATGTTGACACTGAATTTATAGATTTTGAGGTCAAGAATTTTAAGGACCGAAACCAGACAGTCACCACGTACAGGGACTACCGCAAGCTGCTCGATGACAAAGAAATCGACGCCGTTATACTACCAGTACCGGACCATTGGCATGCTTTGATGGCCATCTGGGCATGCCAGGCAGGTAAAGACGTGTATGCGGAGAAGCCGCTCTCCCATAATATATGGGAGGGGCGTAAAATGGTGGAGGCGGCCCGTAAGTACAAACGCATTGTGCAAACCGGCTCACAAAACCGGTCGGATGTAGGTCTGCGGGCGGCCGTGGCGTATATCAAAGAAGGCAACCTCGGCCCTATTAAACTCGCCCGGGCAATCAGCTACTTTCTCCGCGAGAGCATCGGCAAAGTCAACGGCCCCCAGCCCATCCCGGCATCGGTCGATTATAACCTCTTTCAGGGCCCGGCACCGTTCGTGCCGTTGATGCGGCAGAATCTGCATTACGACTGGCACTGGTTCTGGGACACCGGCACGGGGGAGGTCGGCAACCTCGGCGCTCATAATATAGATGAAAGTCGATGGGCGATCGGTCAGCAACAAATTGCACCCGGAGCAATCAGTATTGGCGGACGGATCGGTCTTGACGACGATGGACAAACGGCCAACACGCAGATTACTTTCTTCGACTATAAGCCGGTCCCGATTATTTACGAAGTCCGCGGCCTGCGGCGGAGAAGAGACCTGCGCGCCAGCGATCACTATAGAGGAACAAATTTTGGCATGGTAGTCCAGTGCGAGGGGGGATATTTCCAGGGCGGCAGAGGCGGCGGCTGGGCGTATGATAACAACCACAATAGAATCAAACAATTCCCCGGTGACGGCGGCGGCGGACATCAGAACAACTTTATCGAAGCGATGCGTAGCAGGAAAGTCATGGACCTCATAGCCGACGTTCTCGAAGGTCATATCTCCGCATCGCTATGTCACATGGCCAACATATCCTATCGGCTGGGACGCAAAGAGCCTGCCGATAAGATCAAAGAAATAATTTCAGGAAACAGTATCCTGGAAGAATCTCTTGACAGTTGTCTCGTTCACCTAAATGCGAATAAGATAGACCTTGGCAAGGAGCCCCTGACCATAGGACCTTATCTGACGTTCGATCAAACAAGTGAGAAATTTGTCGGCGAATTCAGTGACATGGCAAATATGTATATCAGCAGGAACTACCGCGAGCCGTTTATAGTACCTGAAAATGTATGATGTATGATAATGTCTGGAGATATTCTTTTATGAATCCGATCGGGATTTTGGTTATTGGCGTTGTCTTACTCATTGCGATGATTCTTGTATTGCGATTGAACGCCTTTGTCGCACTTATCACGACAGCAATGGTCATCAGTCTTCTCTCGCCGGGTGACTTTGCCGACAAGATTGCCCGTGTGGGCAAGGCATTTGGAGGGGCTGCCGGAAACATCGGCATTGTAATCGCCATGGCGGCCATTATCGGCAAGTGTATGATGGACAGCGGCGCAGCCGACCGGATTGTACGGTCTGTTCTAAAGTTATTGGGCGAAAAAAGAGCAGCAACGGCATTGATGCTGAGCGGATTCGTACTCTCGGTGCCGGTTTTTTTCGACACCGTTTTCTATCTGCTGATCCCCCTGGCTCGCTCATTATGGGGACGGACACGCAAAAACTATATGCTGTACGTAACAGCTATCGTCGCCGGTGCCGCAATTACTCACACACTTGTTCCCCCAACGCCCGGTCCGTTGCTTATGGCAAGTGAACTCAAAGTCGATGTCGGCTTGATGATGATAATCGGTCTGCTCATTGGTCTGCCAACTGCCTCGCTCGGTGTGTTGGTATGCAGGATAATTAACAGACGAATGAATATCCCCATGCGTCCGTATCCCGGCCAAGCGGAACCGGAACCGCTCGATGACGACCAGCTCCCTGGATTCTGGATTTCGTTCGCTCCGATTGCTCTGCCGATAATTCTAATCTCTCTGAACACCGTGACCAATGCCCTGGACGTTGGTAAACCGATGAGTGAAATCGCAGCTGTTCTGGGCCACCGCGATTCAGCACTGGTGCTCGCAGCGGCTGTTGCCATGTTTGTGCTGGTCCGCCAGAGAAAGTTATCTTTCAAGGAATTGGCCTCCAGATGCGAAATGGCTCTGATGAGCGGCGGCATGATCATCCTGATCACGGCTGCCGGCGGAGCGTTCGGCGCCATGCTGCGAGAGGCCGGCATTAAAGATTTGCTCCAGGGGATGCTCGGCATTCAAGGTGGGGCCGTAATGTTGCTGATGGCATTTGCCGTTGCCGTCGTAATGAAATTCGCCCAAGGCTCCGGAACCGTTTCGATGATCACAACTGTCTCTATATTCGCCGCTATAGGCATCACGCCCACAATGCTTGGCTGCAATCCGGTTTATCTTGCGATGGCGATTGGAAGCGGTTCGCTGGTCGGTGATTGGATGAACAACAGCGGCTTCTGGATATTCGCGCGGATGGGCGGTTTTACAGAAATCGAAACGCTCAAATCATGGACTATTCTCACTGCTGCACTCGGAGTAATAGGACTCGGATTCACACTTCTTTTCTCTTATCTGCTGCCTATGATGTCTGCCGCATAAATAAAGCCGATCTATAAATGTGTTCAGTCAACAGTTTGCAGTTACAGTTGTCGTACCTCGACTTTAGCGAGTTTCTCGTAGAACTGAATAATCCCGCCGTGGTCGTCAGTGCCCTTGCCGTCAACCTTTAATGCCTGCATAATCTCCATCACGACGCTGGATAGGGGAACAGGAACTCCCAGCTCATGGGCTGTATCCAATGCATTGGCCAGATCCTTGATGTGCAGCTCGATGCGAAATCCAGGCTTGAAGTTACCCTTCAATGCAAGCGGCATCTTCGCGTCCAACACTGTACTTCCCGCTAATCCTCCTCGAATTGCCTCGAAGACATTTTCCGGGTTTACGCCCGCCTTTGTAGCCAATACCATCGCCTCGGACACAGCGGCGATATTCAGCGCTACAATGATTTGATTGGCCAGTTTGGTGGTATTACCGCTGCCGATTTCTCCGACCCGCGTGACAGAAGCCCCCATGACACTAAGAATATCACTGACCTCTTTGAACGTCTCGGCCGGACCTCCTACCATGATAGCCAGTGTTCCCTCAATGGCCTTAGGCTCGCCACCGCTCACCGGGGCGTCGAGCATAATTACCTTCTTTTCCTTCGCTCTTTCTGAAACCTCCTTACTTGCCAAAGGTGCGATGGAACTCATATCGATAAGAATAGACCCGGGCCTGGCCCCATCCAGAACACCGTCCTTACCCAGCACGGCTTCCTTGACCTCCGGCGAATTGGGCAGCATCGTTATTATAATCTCGCTCTTTTCAGCGACATCTTTATTCGACGAACCCGCCTTTGCTCCGGCATCGACCAATTCGTCGATCTTCTCAGGTACGATGTCGTAAACTGTGAGTGAGTAGCCTTTTTTGAGCAGATTCTTGGCCATAGGGCAGCCCATAATTCCCAATCCAATAAAGCCTATTTTCTTCATCGTTAAACCTTTCCCTATATTATTGTCTGTGATTCTGACTCCAAAGCCGACTTCCACATCTTGTTATCAGCCGGCAGCAAACCATTATTCGACCTGGAAATTTTCCAGTAATTTCCAGCCGCCTTCATAGAATTGAGCGAGCGTTTTTTGCGTCACTCCGTAAGTTATGAAGTCCACTGGTTTCATCCCCTCAGGTTCGTAAGCCCGAACAAACTCAGGTAATGCAGAGAGTCTCTCTATTACATCGGTGGGTATCGGGTGGTCTATCCGTTCCTCGAAAGCTAATTTGTCGGACAATAACATTTCCTGGTATGGCACAGCAATGGACATGATGACTTCGGCGCCCGCTAATTCGGTCATGTGGTAAGTCCCCCTCAGGGCGGCGACAATCAGCGTTGCTT
>CAZHBL010000228.1:0-8181 GCA_964530105.1 uncultured Pirellulales bacterium
AAATAGACGCCCCGAAGCCGGATGAACTGGAGAAGCTTTCACGAGAGTGCGGCAATATGAAGGAAAGCGACCTTTTTGAAATCCGCTGTGTAACGACGTCAAAAATTTAGAGATGAGAGTCAAAACCGGTACTATCCTTTTGAGCGAATGATGTGACCGGCTGCAACCTTAACTAATACAGCAACAATTAAAATAAGACCCAATATCAAACCGACATGCGGGCCGGTTGACAATTCAAGACCCCAACTATTGTAAGCGATATAAGGTACAGAAAGCCCAATTATTGATGCAACTGCAACGGCAAGAACAATAATCGGCATCTGGAATGACAACTTATCGGTAAACAGGCTTGCTGTAACTGCAGGTACGACCAGGTAAACGAAAACCATCACCACCCCTATATGTACAATCGCATATGAGATGGCAACGCCCATCATGGTGTAAAAAAGAACATCCCAAAAAACGACGGATATACTTTCCCTTTTCGAATCGTAATTATCCGAAATCCGAGTTAGCGGCTTGTGAAACAGTAACGCGCAAATCGCGACAACTCCGAAAGCCATTATGCACGGCGCAATACTCCCAAAGCCCAGAATAGCATTCAAATTACCGGCGAAGCTTTCGGCGTGCAGTTCCTGCGATCCACAAATGCTAATAATAAAAACGGCAGTAGCGAAACCTATAGCATAGGTAACGCCGATAATCGCTTCGAGGGAAATATTCTTTTTGTATTTATGAACCACAGAATAAAAAACAGCAATGAGAATTACGGCACTTATTGAGCAGAAATAAGCAAGCGGCTCATGTTCATGACTATGACCATGACCGTGACCATGATCGTAAAAGACATGCCCTGCCAGAATAGCGCCGATTGCGGCGAATTGCGCAAGCGAAATGTCAATAAACACTATCCCTCTTTTGAGCACATGCGTGCCGAGATAACCCAGAATCGCACCTATCATCAGGCATAAAAAGACAGCGACGTGGATCTCTTCATACATAAACTGAAAATCGACAGTCATCAGCAGGTTCCTTTGATTGTGTTATTGGTTTTCAATGGCTTTACACAGCGAATCAGCAATGCCGTTAGGAAAAACGCTCCCATGAAGACCACCAACGTAGAAGAGTATGGCCAATTGTCAAAGAATCTTAAATCCCACATATTGTACGAGGCAAACAGACCGAGCGTACACGCAATAAAGCCCAGGGACCAGCCAAGCAAAAGGGCGTATTTCCAATCTTTTTTGAACATTGTCGCTATCGCGGCAGGTAGCATCAGAAAAACGTAAGCCAGAAAGACACCGGCAACCGGTACGATTAGAATAGTGATAATGCCCTGAGTCAAAAAGAACAGAAACTCCCAGAACCAGGTGTTCTTTATGGTCTCAGGACTAACGGCCAGAGCAATGAACTTCTTTCGAAAGATGTAATGGAAAGCAAGCAACAGCAAATACACAATGACCGTAACTTTGACCAATCCCCACGTAACAAAATCGAGATCACCCTTGAGCGTTGTATCGAAAAGCATTTCGCCGCCATTGACCGGATCAGTGATGGCGAAACATGCCAAAAGAGAAATCGCAAACATTATCCCAATAACCGCTTCCCGGGGTATATTTTTCGATTTCGGCTTAATCACCGCCAGTAAAAAAGCGCCAAAGGTTACTGCGCCCAATGCGTATATGTAAGTTATCGGGTCGTTTATTCGAACGAGATTACCTTTTTCTTCATTACTGTTGATGACAATACACAACAGGATTCCAAACGCCGCAAGCTGATCAAGGGCCAAATCAGAAAAGATTAACGTCCTTCTAATCACATGAAGTCCAATATATGTATGTAGAATCAGTACAACAGCAATCAGCAATAATTGCATAAGGAAGAAGTTCACTGCCGCATTGTTTAGCATATTATGATCCTCTGATGTTGACGTTACTGTTAAAGGCAGCCAGTCCTAACAGCTCTGGATTCATCCTCACAGGCTTTACAAGTTTGTCGTTATTCGACCAACCCTTTTTTCTTAGCGGCACTCAATAGGCCGTTCACCCAGATATCAACGAGTGAGAAGTAGTCTTTTGCTTCACTGCTACCATTGACAAACAGCGGCACGATGACAACTTCGGCGCCAACACTTTCACCAACCGAGCGCACCCTTTTCTGATCGAAATAGTTAGCTGCAAAAACGATTCGGATGTCAGCTTCTTTCATCCGTTCTGTCAGCGTAACGATATCTTTGGCCGATGGCGGGATACCGGGCTTAGGCTCGATGGTAGCAGGCACCTGAATTCCGAAAAGATCAACAAAGTACGACCAGTTCTTGTGGTAGACTACTATCTGTTTACCGCGCAAAGGCAGCAACTGTTTCATCCAGCCACCGAGCTTGTCGATCAGGGGTGTTCCGTCCAGTTTGTTCTTGTTAAGAAATTCAATCAGCTTGTTTTGACTGGCTAACCGACATAGAACATCGCCACCAAGCAACTTCACGAGTTCTTCACCGAATAGTCTGGTATCAATTTTTGCCTGAAGTTTCTTCAAGTTTGCCTCATAGAATGCCTTGTTTTCCGGGTCGTTTTTGGTCAGGCCTATGGTGACGTTCTCAGCAACCTTTCTCATGCAAAGCGGGCTGCAGGTGAAGTGTGGATTACCCTCAACATGAACGTCACCCATAATCTGATTTGGATTTTCAGGTTTTTCGACAAGCACCATATCGTGAGAAACTGCTACAAATCCTTTCTCTCCACTGCGGATGTTCTTGTTCCCGGATCTGTCGATTACTGTCGGAAGCCACATCTCAAGGTCCAGGCCGGTCGCTATCAGCACGTCGGCCTTGCTGAGCATGTGGTGAAATGACGGTTTCGGCCGAACATGATGCGGGTCCTGACGACCCTGAACTATGGTCTCGACCTCTACCAGATCACCTCCGATTGCCTTCACAAAATCACCGTAATCTGGAAGCGTGGCAACAACCTTTAGGCGCCCCCTCGCGCGAGTACGTGATCGTGTTTGCTCTCTGGCAGCATCGGCATTATTCAGACATAACACCGATGCGAAAAAAGCGGTTATTGTTAACGTGAGAAAAGTTCGTCTAATCATAATATTCGCCTCCTTTTTTTGTTCTAATAGCGTTCATGTTTGTGTGGGCCGGCGGCAAATACCGCCTGTATTCCGACCGTGTGGCCCGGTACCTGAATGGTATGACCATCGGTATAACTGTACTCAACGTGAAAACGTACATATTCACTCTGCCATATCGTCACGTAAGGTGAAATCTGATAAACGAACGCATCGCTGGCAGTGTAGGCAAATGGATTGATAGTGTCCGGATAAGCGTCGGCATAGGCCCTGGAATCAGCATTGTAATAATCGCCACGGATGCCCAGATAGACATTATAATCGACCTTCGTCTGCACATAGCTGAAAGCGCCCCATGACTCGAGGCTGTCTCTTCCGGAGCCATCAGGTGCGTAGATATCTCGATTTAGAAAGTACAACTCGCTTCGCCATTCAAGATTGCGATACATGGCTGTCTGAACAGGTTCCCAAACATACGTAAAATCAGCACCAAATACCTGTGTGCCAAGAGCATCCTCAATTTGCTGAGGGCCGCTAACGGTATCAACTTCCCACGTGTCATTCCAGCCGAATAAACCCGACAAGCCAAACTCAAAATACGAGTTTTTGTCAAGGTCACGAAAGTTTTTGAAGTGAACCAGCATCGACGGATTGCCCATGGTTTCGCCACCGAACAGATGTTTGTTCTCAGAGTTTGTAACCTGGACAGTGAGTATTTGGGTAGCATCACCCATCTCTGGAAGCGGCAGATCAACCGACATGCCGGTTTGAGCAAGTCCATCGTCACCGAAAATGTATTGAATCGGTAGGGGATAATAGATCTGGTCAAGTGCATCGCCGTGCCAACGATTGATGACGCCAAATTGCTGGCGGAATTTACCGAGATCGAGATTGATGTCTCCGAAGGCGTTGTAGCGGGTGAAATACATCTCTTCGATCTCGACATTTCCTTCGGTATCGACGGGGATGGTCGATTTGAATTTTGAGAATGGATCCAGGTAGGACTGGACATTCAGTTCCCATGCACGCAAATTCACATCCGTGGTTTTTCTAACATCATCCTGAGTAGTGAACGATGCCACCATATCACCGGAAACACTAACCTCCGGGTTGAGTTTACTCAAATTCAGACCTTTAAATTCAAATTTCGTCTGTTCAGCAGTCTCTTTTTGCTCCTCGACTTGACCACCAGCAGCTTCCAGTGCCAGTTGTCGCAGTAAATCGGCCTGCTCATCAAGGCTTTTAGCCTCATCTGCTTTCCCCTTCTGGCCGATCTGCTCTTTTATGGCCTGGATTTCATCTTCGTGCTCTCCCTTCATTTCTTGCATCTGTCGTTGCAACTCTGTGATCTGTTGCTTCAACTCCGCAAGTTCAGCATTCTTGGTCTCCTTGTCTTGTGCAAAACTGATATTGGACAAACCTATAGTGGCGAAAAGGCAAAACACACAGATTGTTTTTCTGGTTTTCATATCTATACCTCCCGATTGTTACAATATCTCAGCCACAATACTTTATGGGCATTTGATTTCGGATTGTTGTTTTAGCAACGCTATATAACAAATCTGGCGTCTCTAAAACTCGGGATTACGGCGGAAGCAGAGTATTGATATTCTAACTGCCGCCTTAAGAAATGATAGTTGATGGGGGTGCTCTGGGGCCAATTGAACAGGCCCACTCATCGCAATGGACAACTTCCGAATGGGGTAAGAATTGTGAAACAAAAAGACGCTCAGCGTTGAACAACGCAGGACCGTAACTCACTCCCATCGAATTATGGCCCGCTAAAAATGCACAAGCCGGGCATGGGTCGTTAGAGGATATACAATTGGTTGAGTTTGTATGCCGAGCACCAAACACACAGTTTTCAGAGTGGAATAGATCAATTGAAGTGGTAATAGTCAGATATACGGCGAAAACCAGAAGCGATGCTTTTTTATGTAATCTCATCCGTTTTATCGAAAAACCACACATATCTATATTTTTCTCCGAGCGCTTTCCGTCGATAAATCGAGTCCCAGATTTGAGATTTGTGTATTATACTTAGCTCAGTTAATATGACAAGGATTTTTTGAAAAAAATTTGGTACGTTCCGAAGGACTATGCCCCTTCGAAAATTATTCTCAGCCAAGGAAAAACCTAATTATATACATGCCATTTGCCCGATCGATCCAAATGGCAATCATGAACATTTCATAAGGAAAACGATCTCCTCGCTTTGAAGGATATTTTTCCTGAAGGGATTAAGGATTTCCATATGCTCCTCAGTGCCAATTTTTAAGTAACCTCTAATACGCACTCTAAGAATTTTTCGCTCGCATATTAAAATAGGCAATGTTGCGGTTACCAATGAATCCTGTGGCAGCATGCGCCAGAGTAGCTCTTTTTCAGCCTGTCATATAGAGTGCATACCGCACGAGAATTAATCATAATCCGTATAATACTTCCTGTTATAGTGCAAAAAAATAAAGCAAGCATAAAGAGATGTTCGTTAATAACGAATCTTGGGCTAACAATGTGACTAATAGGAAGAACCTAAAATATTTCCGAATATCCCTTTAAGGTCTTGGACTTTGAAGGATAGTGTGGATCTCTGATGGATGTGCGCCGGTGGAGTCCGCAATGTCTCTTATGGTTAGATCGGTACCGACAGTAAAACCGGCTTCTTTGAGCTTCTTTACGGCCGTGTTCAAATCCAAATCCATTTCCTCGCAGTACTGCTTCAGTGTCATCCGTCCAAAACCTTGGCCGGATCCGCCACCATGTCCGCCATCGGCGCCGGCTTGGCCGTGACGTCCTCCACCGCTTTTGCCAGTTGCAGCCTGACCCAGAGCAATCTCATATAATTTAGCAGGCGTCATATTATAAGTTTTGGCCAGCTTGCCGAGAATAACATCTGAGAACTCAGCTTCTATTCCTTTCGTCCTAAGGTTTGAGAGCATCGTTTCGAGGTCCAGATCAGGTGTTTTCTCTGCTAATTCCGTCAGACTAAGCAGCTCAGCGTGCGGAATAGGGGCGCGCTGCCGGGGGCTGTCCCAACTGTGCTTGATGCTCTCACCCAATTCCAACAGCGAAGAAAAGGGCCTGACGCCAGCAAGAGTACAAATAAAGACGGCAATGCAAGTGATCGCCGCTAACGCCCATTCGGCGCGAAGGCCAAAGGCACTGGTGACTTTGCTCTTGAAATAGCCTGCGAATGGCTTCCAGTTGAGATATAAATGGAAGACCGATGCGATTACGAAGATAATGCTGAACCAGTCATGAAGGCCTATCCACTGTTGCTTCGTCAGGGCAAGCATAGTCCAGCCGGTCCAGTTCGCAACACGTCCGGGCGGAACAAAAAAAAGTATGATACCGGTAAAGACCATACCTATAAAGGACAGTGCCGTCAACACCGAAACATACGACCGCCAGTTAAATTTCTTTTTCGTCTCTTCACTCATTTCCTTGCCTTTCTATGCTGTCTTATTGGTACATAGCCTATTGCTCCGTTTTTCAGTCCATTAGGGATTTCGGTCAGACAGATTGTTAATAGATATCACTTAAAACGCTATTAATTTTCTCTAATACGTTAGAATACTGCATCAGTTCGTTAAGAAAAAGAAGAAAAAGAGAGAAGATTAGCAACTCATTATAAATAGTCAGTATGAATCCTATTTCTAATAGAACAATAATCTTTCGGCCATATGTGGGTATTACAGCCAATCACCAGCCGGTATTTGATCTACTGCTTGACGCAAGACAGGATCAACATTTATATAGACCTTGTTGGTCAAATCTGGTGACGAATGCTCCAATAGCTTCTGAGTAACAGCTGTAGATACGCCGTTCTGAGCTAGGATGGAGCCAAAGGTCTTGCGTTTATGCCGAGTTCAGTATATTTTCGTAAATCAAGCTACGTCTTCTTTGCCGATGAAATGTTTTCTGCTATTCTCAATTACTCTGTCAGTTTGCTCAGATACATCTTGTACATATCTTGTAGCCATCGTCAAATCAACATGACCAAGGAGTCTTTGGACTGCAAATGGATCTCCAGATCTTGCAGCCATTGTGGCGGCTGTTCTTCGAAGGGTGTAGAAGCCTGTTCCCTTTGGTGCTTGGATTCTGACTTTCTTCATTAGCCTTGAGAATTTCGTAGAGATTCGATTATCAATTATGTACCTGGGCTCTCCATTGTCATTTGTTGTGGCCGTCGTCCGAATCCAAGGATGATCCTTGGAAGTAGTAAATACTAATGCTCCTGATCTTGGTATTTCTTTCAGCGCCTGTATTGTCTCAGGCCACAGTGGGAGATTTCTTTCAATTTTCGTTTTGTTCCTGGCAAGTTTTACTCTGTTGTTCTTAAAATCAATGTCCTTCCATTGAAGCCTGCTGCAATCAGTACATCCAAATCCACAATTCAAACCCAGCCATATCATAGCCTTCATTTTTACGTCTGCAGTTAATAACAATTTACGAATCTGCTTTTTATTGAATGTATACTTTTCCTTATGAACAACTCTATCTTTTGAAATGGCGTCAATATTTGGGATGCTTTCGAGAACATCGTTCTTTCTTGCCCAGTGAAACATAGCCTTCATAAGACCAATGTGAAGATTCTGTCGATCGATCGAGGGATATGAGCTCTGAAGTTTGCGTTTGTAGTTTTGCAAATCCAAAGTTGAGATATTTTCTATCCTACAGCCTTTTCCAAGGAAAGCCATGAATCTACTCAGGCTATACGTTAGATCGTTATAGTGCTTTGCAGTAATATCACCTACGAGAACTCTTGAATTCTGATAATGCAAGAAGAGATCGCATAGTTGTTTCAGGGTCATTTTGCCGTTGGAGATTTTCTGGCCCAGACTTTGTGCTCCGTGCAGATATGTTGCCTGAGCCAAATATTTTTCGAGTGCTTTATTCTTATCAGTCCCAAAGTAACGGATTTTGCCTCTTATCTTTTTACAGTATTGACCTGTGGGATGGAGCGTTAATGGGAACTTGTCTGAACGGGTTTTTCTCTTTGAAATTTTCATCTTCCTGTCTCCTAAAAATAGTGGTTTTTTTGATAGATAACAACGATTTAGTTGTACTAACAGTTGTAGTTTTCCAAATCTATACTTACCTTCTATA
>CAZHBL010000229.1:0-8148 GCA_964530105.1 uncultured Pirellulales bacterium
CGGTTCCACGAAGCGCCCATCCGTAATATATACCGGCACTAAAATTAATCTCTGTTTCAATAATCACACCGGTTCCTACCGAGCTAAGCTCCTGGACTGCCAACTCACCGGGAGTAGCTTTTTTTATCTTAGCGCGGCCGATATCAATAAAAGCCAATGGAGCAAGTTTCCGAAGCAGCGGTTTCTTAGTCTCATTCCGCCCGGCGATTCCCTGTTGATCACGGTTGATTATGCCGGCCTTAACGAGGTCAAACTCATATTGACCGGATATGAGTATCCCTCCATCAGCAACAATTTCATCTTCTTCATAACCCCTGACGGAGTACAGACCACCAAATGTGGTCATCTTTGCCGGAACGAGTCTTTCGTCCGAGGTTATCGACCGGAAAGAACCGCTAATTCGATTAACCTTTGCGATGTCCAGATATTGGCTGTGAGAAACTCCAAAGTTGTAAATAGTAAAATCAGGATCTGTATCTATACGTGCATCCTCAAATTCACTTTTGCTGGAGCCGCCTATATTCTCATTCATGGTGAACGTGAGCGAGGTGTTCGACATATCATCTGAATGATGGACATTCGCTCCCATACCCCATAGCTCCATATCAACATCGCTTGCTATACCGAGCGAAGGTGTGACTTTACTTTTCTCGTTACTAAGTGAGCCTGTCAGATCAAAAAACCAGCCATTTATCTGGAGAACGTTGTAACTCAGCACGCCTCCGTAGAATGATCCATTGCCGATAAAATTGATTCCGGATTCGGGTATATCAAATTTGCTGTAACCGGCATAAAGATTGAAACGCAACCGAGGTGTAAAAACGGGAAAATCGTAATTTCCATATACTGCGTATTCATCCTCAATACCTTTTTCCCAGGGAGCCTGATACATAGCTGAAAATCTATCGTCTATACCTAAAAGGTTGGTATTGACGAGACCCACTCTTGGACTCCACTGTCTGTCTCTCGTACCGGCATTATCTACCTGCACATACCAGTGCCAGGGACTTGTTTCGTAAACATCGTAGCTCAAATTTAGTGCATTCGGCTCAGAACTGCGTGATATTACCGGAGAAATATACCGGTCTGGATTAAGATTGAGCAGCCTCACAAAATTATCCAGTTTTCCCTTTTGGATTACGTCACCTTCTTTTATCGGCGACCAGGATTCAAGGACTGAGTCTTTCAAGAAACCCTTTTCCAGCCGATTTCGGTCAAAATCGTATCTTTCTATCGAAATTTGTGCTATCTTACCCTCAAGAATCTGTATCGGCAGAATCTCATCCACCAACCTGGACTTATCCCTGACCGCTTCGGCCGGAACATACACGTAGATGCCGGCATAACCTTTATTCTGGTATACAGACAAAATATACTTCGTGAATCCTTGAATAGTCTTCAGAGACACTTCACGGTCAACGCCGGGGTCACGAATCAAGTCAAGTAATACTCGGAAATCATATATTTCCTTATCTGAATCACCCTTCTCTTTCGAGGAAACAATATAAGCATCAGGGAGTTTTTCCAACAACTCTGGTGTCGATAGCAGAGTGTTGCCGCTTATTTTTAGCTCCTTGGCTGAAAAACGCGGAGTCGTGTCCTCAGGAAAAGTTATTTCGTCCGATAAAACTGCACTCTCAGTTACTTTCTGTGATTCTCCCAATTCCTTATCTAATTGTTCTTTCCTGACGTCACTTTGTTCTCCTGCGAAAGCAACAGCTATCAAACAAAGCAAAGAAATCGGCACCAAAGCTTTTAATTGTTTCGACAAATCCATATATGCCTTCCTTCTTCCTTAAATTTGGTTGATATAAAAACACTTCCATGGTCGCAGGTACTTGTGCTCGCCCATAGAAGAACCAAGTATTATTCCCAATAATACTTTTCGACCAACGATTATTAAAACCGGAAATGATGAATCATAAAAAGTTCCTGCCAAAAAACACTTTCTGGGCATTTTTATTAGAAGTAGTATTATACTAAATATAGATGTAAAAAGTAGAAAAAAATAGTGTAATTCACATTTGTGGTCGAACATTAGTAATAATGCTTTCAATATCTATTTTATCGGACAATCGCGTTGCATGCTTCCGGTTGTATTGATATAGACGATATTATGCCGAAGTATTTTCCCATTGTTTGTACATCATAACATAAATACTGCAACAGTGAATTCGCTATACGTTCCAATAAAAACAAGCATATTTTTACTGCGAACAGCATCAAACCTATACAAGTGGAATTGAATAAATCACCTTTGTGCCTCAGGCCGGGATCAAAGCTGTTAGAGTGTCACGATCTGCAAATCTTTAAGCGTTAGCATCCCGGGTGCCGTTCAATCCGGTCTTCTGCCAGACGATTGTACTGAAGTTTCTTTTCACAGCTAAATAGAACACACGTTCAACCAACGTGATACGAGTGACAATCGAAGCCGGCCACAATCTTTTATCGGCTCAGTACCGATGAAATCATTCACATTTTTCGTAAGCGATCCTGTCAGCATAGGCCGCTGCGATGATCTCTTTCATGTTATGCGTGACAGGCTTAAACGCCGCATTGCTTCTCATCGATTGGATTTGCAATGGACATGTTATGTTCGAAGATCGGCCCGTCGAGGTCCATCCGCATATCTTTGGCCTGTTAGTCCACCTGAGCCCGTGGTTACCGGATTATCCTGACTTTCGGACTCGCACCTGTTTACTCCGGGAAGTTCAGGCGGCGCAGCAGGTCGCCGAAGTGCGGGTCGTCTTGCAAGGGTTTGAAAGCGGGAGAGTGCCTGATCCAGGGCACGTATGGGTGGTTGGGTGGGCCGAACGCCGCTTCGAGCCATCGGAACGCCTCATCCTTCTCGCCCAGGACGGCATATATCTGAGCTATAAACCAGGTATCCCAAGTTGTGAGATCCGCCTCCAATTCAGCTAATACCAGCCGTGCATCATCCTGCCGACCAGCCATCGCATAAGTACGCCCGAGGGCAGATTTCCATTCACGGCTGAGCACAGCCACCTCCTGGTGTACTTTGATAGCCTCCTCATACATTCCTTTTTCTGCGTATGCGCTTCCCAGGATATACAACCCAATCGCGAAATCAGAATCCAGTTCGAGTGACTTACGAGCTTCGTCTATCGCCTTGTCGTATTGCCCTGTCCACCGATACTGCCAGCCCTGCAAGGCAGGCCAGTAGGGCGTGAGCGGATCCACCTCCTGGACTTTCCTCATTTCTGCCAAACCATCATCGATGCGTTCGAAGAGCAGGAGATAGAACGCATAGTGGGCGCGAGTCATGGTCAGGCTGGGGTTGAGCTTCAGGGCACGCTGGAAGGCCTGTTCTGCAGCCTCCCAGTCCCAGTCTTTGTATAGCTTGACATGGGCGAGAGCGGCGTGGGCTTCGGCGAGCATGTCGTCCAGCTCCAACGCCTGGAGTGCCGCTGCCTTAGCTTGTTCCAAGGCGTCCGGTGGAGCCCCGGGGCCGTGAGCGCTCGCAGCGTAACCGAGCGCCAGCCCGCCGTATGCCAGTGGATCCGTTGGGTCTTTTTCGATTGCCTGGCGGAGATATGCCAAACCCTTTTCGGTTCCTTCCGGTGTCATTTTGTTCAGATGGAACATGCCCTTGAGATATGCCGTAAGCGTCTCAGGATTAATCGGGCGTCTTGCCGCCAGAAGTGCTTCCTGATCGGGTGTAACTTCAATCTCGATTTGGCGAGCAATGGTTCGTGCCACCTCGCTTAGCAAGGTCAGGATGTCGCGCAGGTCTCGCTCGTAGCTGTCAACCCAGAGGTGGGTGTCTGTCTGCGCATGGA
Organism: uncultured Pirellulales bacterium; assembly: GCA_964530105.1. Taxonomy (GTDB): domain Bacteria; phylum Planctomycetota; class Phycisphaerae; order Sedimentisphaerales; family Anaerobacaceae; genus JAFGPJ01. The sequence goes on from CAZHBL010000229.1 coordinate 3,801, forward strand.
TCAACTGTGATGTGATCCGTACCTGCTGCCCGACACGCAGCACCGAGCCTTCCACCACCGCATCTACATTCAATTCACGCGCAATTTCCGGCAGCGGTTTCCTGGCATCCTTGTACTGCATGATCGATGTCCGCGACCTTACCTGCAGCGCCCCTATCTTTCCCAGGTTGGCGATCAGCGAATCGGTCAACCCGTCGGCGAAATACTCCTGCTGTGGGTCGCCGGTCAGGTTTTCCAGCGGCAATACTGCAAGCGACTTGATTCGGCCTGGTCCGGCCCCGCCCTGCGGTTGCTCTGGCCACGGGGTTCGGATTGGTGCCGCTGATCTGGCAGCCAGTAAGTTCAGTGTTTCTTTGATTTCAATAGCTGCATCTTTGATGTGCTGAAGTCGCCAGCGCGGTTCTTTCTCCAGGCAGTGGCGAAGAATGACTCTGATATTTGCAGGGGTTTGCTGCGGCAGAGCTTGCCAATTCGGTTCGCGTTCGATGATGCGTGCCAGTATTTCTGTTGTGGTCTGGCCCTCAAATGGAAGGTGTCCGGTCAGCATCTCGTACATAAGACATCCAAATGACCAGATGTCGCTACGCTTATCTGTCGGCTTGCCGCAGGCCTGTTCCGGCGACATGTAGGCCGGTGTGCCCATTACGCGGCCGGGCTGAGTGATGGCAGTACTTTGTTTTTTGTCCTGGCTGCCTGAGGCCTTGGCTAAGCCGAAGTCCAGGACATTGACCTTTCCTTCCGGCGTGATCTTGATATTGCCGGGCTTAAGGTCACGATGGATAACACCCTTGTCATGAGCTGCTGAGACCGCCTCGGCAATCTGTTGGCCTATCGAAAGGGCCTCCTCGAGTTTCAGCGGCTCGTGAGCAATCCGCTGAGCTAAAGTCTGGCCGGGAACATATTCAAGGACCAAATAGCTGGCACCTTCTTTCTGTTCGATGATTTCGTGGATAACTGCGATATTTGGATGATTCAATGATGCCAATAGTTCAGCCTCACGTCTGAAACGCATCCGGGCAGTCGAGTCGTCTGCCAGAGCAGCAGGAATACTCTTGATTGCAACAGAGCGCTTGAGTTTGGTGTCACGCGTCAAATAGACAACTCCCATTCCCCCACGGCCAATCATCTCCTCTATCTCAAAGTTCCCGATTTTTTGACCAACAAGATCGTGTTCATCCGACATCTCCGCAAAGTCGCTTTCTTCGGCCCGGACAAGAGAGTCGAACAAGGTATCGATTCTTTGTGCATCCTGTATGCTCTCTCTAATCTCATGCTCCAAGTTGGGGTATTGTCTCACAAATTCTTCGATGTCAGGTTTTTCACCTCGCAACTGTGCATCGATAAACTGCTGCACCACCTCTTTTATGATGCCTTCATGTTTATTATCCATTGATTCTGCCATTAGACTCTTTTGAAAGCAACTGTCAGTTCAACCATCGCGCGCGACATGAGCTTTCTAACCGCTTCGTTGCTTTTACCCAACCTTTGGCCCATTTCATTATAGGAAAGTCCATCGATCTTGGTCAATACAATCACTTCCCTGTATTCAGGTTTCAGTCCGTCTATCGCTTTTTCAAGCCTGGCCAACTCATCTCTTTTCGACATAATGACACTCGGCGTGGTGGCGTCCACAGGTGTGGGCATTCCGGCGTATCGGCCTCCGGTTGTTGGTCTATCGTAGTTAAACCGAACAACATTACGAATGTCACGTTTGTCGGCATGTAGTTTCCTAAGACTGCCTCGAAGCTCGTTTTCTGCTATTTTCGATAGCCACCGTACGAAGTCACCTTCGTTTTTGTATGTGAAGTTGTCTAATCCGTGCAGAGCATTGACAAGCGTGTCCTGTACGATTTCCATCGATTCCAGTTTAAAGCGAAGCTCTTTACTCATGCGAAAGCGGACCATCCATCGTACACGCTCGGAATAAACCTTATATAGATGGTTGAGGGCAGATTGATCACCCCCCTGTGCCAGAGCGACTAATTCTTGAGTTTTTTGGCTGCAAGTGCACATCTGCCTCTGCTAAGCTCCACAAATAAAAGCCTTTACAATAATTATATCAATTTGTGAGGAAAAATTCAATTAAATACGTCCGGTCTCCGGATATTTCGCATTTATTAAAGTAGGCCAACAAATTCATAGAGCCGGTTTTTCAGCGAAAGAATCGCTGTGATTAAAGCTGCATGCAGTGTGCAGCATGAAAATACTAACAATTTTTGAAAGAGCAGTAAGATGAAAAAGAAAATTTCAATTGTATTGGTTTTGGCATTGGTAATGTCTGCGAAGGTTGTGAAGGCGGATTTTACCTTCGGCACTCCCACTATAGTACCAAATGTCAACAGTTCGTCTGAAGAGCTTAATGCGAGTATCTCTGCCGACGGCCTGTCACTTTACTTCATTTCCAGCCGGGCCGGTGGTTTTGGAGGGCGGGATATATGGGTATCGACGCGGGCAACGACCGACGACGACTGGGGAGAGCCGGTGAATCTCGGGCCCACCATAAATACTTCGGCTGGCGAATGGGGTGTGAGCATCTCGTCCGATGGTCTGTCACTATACTTTGATACCAGCCAGAACGGCTCAACAGCTGTTAACGATTTATGGGTAGCAACGCGCGCAACGACAGACGACGACTGGGGTAATCCGGTCAGTCTCGGTCCGACAGTCAACAGTTCGGGTGACGACTATACGCCGAGCATTTCTGCCGACGGCCTGTCGCTCTACTTCAACTCTGACCGGTCAGGCGGGGTTGGAGCGTATGACCTATGGGTTACAACGCGGGAAACTATACACGACCCCTGGGGCACCCCGGTTAATCTCGGGCCGACGGTCAACAGTTCGGCTTTCGACGTGTTCCCTGGCATCTCGGCCGACGGCCGGATGCTTTTCTTTGCCTATTTTGCCTCTGATGGGTCCGGCGGATATAGTCGAACAGACATATGGATGACGAGGCGTGCAACGGCAAATGATGACTGGGGTGAGCCCGTGAATCTTGGTCCAATCATCAACAGTTCTGCGTTCGAGGATTACCCGAGCGTCTCGGCCGATGGCTCCACCCTATTCTTCCGCTACAGCCAGACTGCCTTGCGTAGCGGAGGGGATATATGGCAAGCGCCAATCATTCCAATCGTTGACTTTAACGGCGACGGAATTGTCGACGCCGCTGACATGTGCATCATGGTTGATTATTGGGGTACGGATGAACCCTTGTGTGATATCGGCCCGATGCCCTGGGGCGATGGCATCGTCGATGTCCAGGACCTGATCGTCCTTTCCGAGCATTTGTTTGAGGAAGTCAATGATCCGACACTGATAGCGCACTGGGCATTTGATGAGACAGAGGGCATGTTCGCTGCTGATAGTGTCGGTGATAACGATGCCTTTGTTGTCGGTGGCACTGCGTGGCAGCCTAATAGCGGACAAGTAGATGGTGCGCTTCAGTTGAATGGTGTCGATGGCTGTGCCATCGCTGGCGCAGTCCTGAATCCGGCTGATGGTCCTTTCAGCATTTTTACATGGATAAACGGTGGTGTGCCAGGCCAGGTTGTTGTCTCACAACAAAACGCTGCCAACTGGCTGACAACAGATGCCGAGGGCAACTTGATGACGGAATTGAAAGGTGCCGGTCGTTCCACAGGCCCTCTGTTTTCTGAAGCAGTCATCACAGATGGGCAATGGCACCGCATAGGTCTTGTCTGGGATGGCTCGAAAAGAACTCTCTATGTTGATGATGTCGTGGTCGCCGACGACACACAGCCCGGCCTGGAAAGTTCTCAAATGGGTCTATACATCGGTACAGGCAAGGCTATGGAACCCGGAACCTTCTTCTCCGGCCTGATCGACGATGTCCGCATCTATAACCGAGCGATAAGTCCATAGACGACCAAGTCACTTTCGTGTTAGGGCCTTAAGGTCAGAAAGGAGATAATGTATATGCGATAAATGGTAAGTTTTGCCGGGGCTTGCCGTCAATATATCTGGCAGTTATGTAATAGGGATATATGTGTTTTTCAAATGTAACTTTTGTAAAGATTCCAATCAAATTAGGAGAAAATTACGATGAAAACAAGAATGAAAAAACTAATCACAATTAAGAGCATATCAGTACTTGCATTGGTTTTGCTGGCCGTTTTGGGCCCATCTTTCGTCAAGGTAGCTGCCCAGGACCCCGAGCCTGGCCTCGTTAATAATGATGATCTATTGGCAGACATCATTGCCGGCAAGCTTCACGCAACAATCTCTTTTCATTCCGTCGAAGCTGACATCGCTGCAATCAAAGAGCTGTACAACCAGGCTGATATGGAACGACCGTTGTCAAGTCGATAAACTCAATTATTTTTTCTTTTTT
>CAZHBL010000230.1:0-8029 GCA_964530105.1 uncultured Pirellulales bacterium
TTATATCAGAACAAGGAGCTTTTTTCAATGGGGTTGTGAGAAATGCGGGTTAGAGTTTCGGATTTCTGGCCAAAGGCCGGTATTTGGCTTTGAATTGGCTTTGTTTTTTCGCCGCCCCCAATCGCCAAAATCACCATAAACCATTGTTTTTACTAATCTTGTGTTAATTTGACCTCCAGCAAATTGGCTTTGTTTTTTCAAATTAGTTGATAGCCACAGAGGCACGAAGTTCGCAAAGAATTTTTGCCTTTTTCCTTCATTTCTCCCGTCTTCCGTCTCCTGTATTATGTATTCTATATTTAATTTGTTTGATATTATACTAAATTATATACCAAAAATCAAGCAAATTCCGGAAGAATCTCCGTGAGACGGCACTCGATTCTTGATTCTGGATGCTCGATCCTCCGTGGTTCGTGATCCGAGGGACGGAATGCCGCTTTTGCGTCCTTCGGCATGGTTTTTACTGCTCTTTGGGCTGCTTGTGAGGCAGTTTTGCTCGCCATTGCTCGGCCTTTACTAGCTTGCCCCAGGCTTCGTAGAGGGCGATTAGAGATCTCACGCTCATAATATTTGCTTTATGCTCTTCGCCAAAAACTCTGCGTGATGTTGCCTGTGCTTCGAGCAATAACTCTTCGGCCTGACCGTATCGGCCCATGTCTATATACAGGCTCGCCGTCTGTATGGTTAGATAAAGCGTGCCGATAGCTTCTTGGCCAAACAGACGCCGGCTGGTCGCCAGCGCCGGTTCCAGATATTGCTGAGCATCGTCAAAGTTTTTTATTCCGCGATAAAACGCGCCCAGGGTGCGCATGGCAATCAATGTTTTGCCGTGATCGTCGCCATACCTTCGGCGCCTGGCCTGCAGGACTTTGAGATAAAGCTCTTCCGCTTCGTCGTTCCGGCCCTGGTCTCGGCATAAATGACCATAGTTGAGAGTTATGTTGACGGTTTCCTCGTAGTCTTCGCCTTGAAGACGCCGGCTGATATCCAGGGCTTTTCTGCACATTTGTTCGGCTTCGTCGATCCGGCCCTGCGAAGCATAGGCAAGGGCAAGTCCTTCCATGTGATTAGGTGCGTAAGGATGCTCCGGTCCCAGTTTACTCTCAACGACCTTCAATGCCCCGGCCTGTAGCCTTTCCGCTTCCTCGAAGCGGCCCTGATTCCAGTATGTCCAGGCAAGACGGCTAATCGCTTCCAGCAATCGGGGATCGACCTCGCTCATAATGCTGCGCATGCCCTCAACAATTTCTTTGAGAATTAATTCTGCCTGATCAAAGTTGCCCTGATGCCAGTACACCCAGCCCAGCTCCCGCATATATAGCAAGGTCTCGACATCGCGTTTGTCCATTTCTTGCTCTCGAAGCATGATCGCACTTTTCAGATTGGACTCGGCAGATTCGTATTTGCCAAGATTCTTATACGTGGACCCAAGGGTAAAGCGAATTGATGCCTCAATAAGCGGTTCGGTCTGGAATTTGCCTTCAAGCTGTTCTGATGCAATGTCCAGAATTGATTCGACGGAAGTACCTCGTTGGGCTCCCTTGAAGGGATCGACGGAGCCCAGCAGATCATCGCGTAAGAAATCGCTTATCGCCTGGGATATTCTGGTCTGTCGCTCGGCTCTGACAGCAAACCAGGCAGAGACAACAACGCCTGTAATTAAAACTATAGCTATCGCTGCGATACCCGCAGTCAGCATCCGGTTCTTTCGCATGAACTTTCTGACTTGATATGTTGCAGACGGCGGCACGGCCTGCAGTGGATAGCCGTTGAGGTAATTATCTATATCCTGCGCCAACATTCCCGCTGAAGCGTATCTCCGGTCGGGATCGCTTTCGAGAGCTTTGAGCAGCAGCAATTCCAGTTCTTTATCAATCTCCGGACGTATCTTGTGCGGCCGCCTGACCTCCTGATGGATGATACGATGCATGACCTGCTGACGCGTACCTGACAAGTCATGGGGGGACTGGCCCGTCAAAAGGGTAAATAAAATGACTCCGAGACTATAAACATCGGTTCGCGTATCCAATTTGTCCACAAGACCAGCAGCCTGTTCCGGTGACATATACGCCGGGGTGCCGGCGGTTTCACCTTCCGTTGTTACAGTCAGCTCCTTGTCATCGTCGAGGAAGTTCTTGGCCAGTCCGAAATCTACGATATATGGGTGGCCATCTTCGGATACAATTATATTGGATGGTTTAAGGTCACGGTGAATCACACCTCTTTGATGGGCGTGCTGGATGGCATGGCAAATTGTCCGCATCAGTTCCAATATCCGGCGCATATTAAGACGATGCTTCTTTACGTACTCGTCAAGGTGCACACCTTCGACCAGTTCCATGGCATAGTAGTAAATACCCTGATGGATTCCGCTATCGTGAATACGGGCGATATTCGGATGCTTAAGGCCGGCCGCAAGTTCTATTTCCCGCTCAAACCGGGCGAGGGTTTTTTCCGAACTAATCATACCGGTTTTTGGAACCTTTAAGGCTACCCGCCGGTTGGTACTTATTTGTAAAGCACACCATATCTGTCCCTGCCCGGCCTCTCCTAATTTGCCGACAACCTCGTAATTCTCAATCTGCGGGGCAGTTGAATTAAGGTTGTCATCCTGACTTTGTTTATGCCCATCGGTTTTGCATTTTGATTTCGAATTTGCAGACTCGGCCCCGGAGCCTATGGACAGAATGCGGCCCAATTGTTCGGGTTTCAAACCGTATGTCGATTTTTTATCCATTATTTGAACCTATTGAAGTATTATGTTGATTATTTCCAATCCTGCGCTTCTCTATGAAAATAATTGGATTAATTCCTTCAATTCATCATCAACATCAGTGTTGCTAGCCACCGCCTGCCGAAGATATCGCTTCAGGGCCGCCCGAAAGCGCCGTTTGACCGTAATTATCATGTTCGAAGCTTTGGCTGTATCATCGATACCATGCTTTTGGCAAATCTCCTCTAATGAGAGGGGGGAGGTATTATCTATTATTGGCCGCAGAATCCTGTCGTGGAATAACTGCCAATGTACTGCCTTGCCCTGACTGCAGCATGTGGCCTGCACTTCTGCCAGCATCTTATCGAGCAAATCCGACACCCAGGCGTAATTGAAGGATTTCTCAGCCGATAAACCGGCAACCGGTTCAGGCAGTTCGGCCGGATCGATTTGCTCTAACTGAAATATTTTATCCTTCGGGATACGCTTGTGAGAGGTTTCTTTACGATGTACCCTCTTAAGATACTGTTCGAGCGCAACCAGCAGGAATGTCCTGAAACGTCCCCGTGTCCGGTCCGCACACTGAATCAGATTTCGGTTTAACACAACCTCCTGAAAGAAACCCTGCGTAAGGTCCTTGGCTTTTTCGTTGCCGTACCCTTTATGCCGGAGAAAACAATAAACGGGTTTCCAGTATTTTTTCAGCAGGTGATTGAGTAAATCATGATTTGGAGTATCTTCATCGGCCGCGATTTTCCCGATATCGCTCCAGTGGGTAGTTAAAAACGCCTCAACCTTTCCCCCCATGCTTGTATGCTCATGGGACTTCATTTCACACAATTTTCAATGCTTCGGCCCCCATAATCCTAATTCGGATCACTTTGATATTATAATCAATAAAGCACGGCTTGGCAATACTTTACACCAAAAACGAAGTCACAAAATCCCGGCCCGTATAAAGCTGAAGGATCAAAAAAATTTGATAATTTGCGCAGGATCGCTGTTTTCCTGCATAAGATATGTGTGAATTAAGAAAAACTAAGGTGAAGTGTAAAAAATATTTCTAAGTCTATTACAGTAAAGGAAAGAAAGGATGGTGTAGCATGAAATGGTTAGCGAGTTCTAAAGTTAGTTTGGTATTCCTTGCGATTTTTATGATCATGGTAAGTAGTGGGCATATAAAGGCAGATTTCACTTTCGGTGAGCCGACAAATCTTGGAGCACCTGTAAACAGTGCTAATTACGATGCGGGTCCCAGCATTTCGTCTGATGGTTTGTCGCTTTTTTTCTACTCACTCCGGTACGGCGGATTTGGAGGTAGCGGGTGGGAACCTCTCGATTTATGGGTATCCACACGAGATACGACAACTGACGACTGGGGAACTCCGACAGTTCTTGGATCGACAGTCAACAGTTCGTCAATGGACGCTACTCCATGCATTTCGTCCGATGGTTTATCGCTGTTCTTTGACTCCTGGCGGTCCGGCGGGTCCGGCGGATCAGATTTATGGATGACAACACGGGCAACCATCTATGATCCCTGGGGTACCCCGGTGGATTTAGGAACAATGGTTAACAGCTCGGCTTCCGATATTGGACCCTGCATCTCTGCCGACGGGCTCGAGCTTTACTTTGGTTCTGATCGGACCGGAGGATCCGGAGATTGGGATATATGGGTTACGACGCGGGCAACCATATCGGATGCTTGGGGCCCAGCAGTAAATCTTGGCTCAACTGTTAATAGTCCGGCTTACGATGGTGTCCCGGCCATTTCACCCGATGGCTTGCTGCTCTTTATCACCTCTTTGCGATCGGGCGGATATGGAGATAATGATATATGGGTTACCAAGCGCGCAACGAGAGACGGCGAGTGGGGCGAGCCGGTCAATCTGGGACCGATGATCAACACTTCGGCCGGTGAAGCTGAGCCAAGCATTTCTTTCGATGGACGGTGGCTCTACTTTGACGACTATACAACCATGCGGTCAGGCGGAATCGGCGGGCCTGATCTTTGGAAAGTGCCAATCCTACCGATCGTTGACTTTAACGCCGACGGAATTGTCAATTCCGCTGATATGTGCATAATAGTTAATCATTGGGGTGAGGATTACCCTTTATGTGATATCGGTCCAATGCCCTGGGGAGACGGTATTGTTGACGTCCAGGATTTGATTGTTCTCTCTGAGCACTTGTTTGAAGAAGCAGGCGATCAGAAACTCGTAGCACACTGGACATTTGACGAAACAGAGGGCATGTATGCTGCTGACAGTGTCGGCGGCAACGATGCTCTTGTCGTCGGCGGAGCTACGTGGCAGCCGAACGACGGGCAAGTAGGTGGCGCCCTTCAATTGGACGGACTCAGCGGTTGTGCCATCATTAACCCGGTGATCAATCCGGCGGACGGTTGTTTCAGCGTTTTCGCATGGATCAGGGATGGTGGTCCGGGACAGGTCATTGTCTCGCAACAGAGCCTTGCCGACTGGCTTGCAATCGATGCTGACGGCAACCTGATGACGGGGCTCAAATGCTCCGGTCAGGATTCAGGTCCTCTGCATTCCGATACCGGCATCACCGATGGCCAATGGCATCGGATAGGTCTTATCTGGGATGGCTCGCGCAGAATCCTCTATGTCGATGGCATCGAGGTCACCAAAGACACACAGCCCGGCCTGGAAGGTTCTCAAATGGGTTTATATATCGGTGTTGATAAGAACTATACTCCCGACACTTTCTTCTCTGGACTAATTGACGATATCCGCATCTACAACCGGGTGGTGAGTCCGTAGCCAGTTGCGGCCCGAGCACAGTAGGCCTTTCGCAAAGGAAAAAAGAATCGAATCGAACCTGCCCCGATGGGTATCGGGGCAGGTCGTTTAATTTGCTGCTTTTGATACTATACCTCGTCTTCGCTCGGTATGAAGAACGGAGTAGAGGCTATTCTCGTACCGGCCGTATGGCTACTGCTGACCGCCTTGTCCTCCAGGCCGTCTGCCGCCTCCAAAACCCCTGCCGGAGCCTCTGGTGGCCATCCTGGCAAGAAGCTGGGCCGTCTCTTTGGCCTTCTCTTTCTCCGCCATTTCCTGGATCGGCTTGAGGTCAACGGTGTTTATTATTATAAACCGTGCATCTTCTGCCGCCTCCGGCTGCCTTCTGCCCTCTAAGGCGGCAACCTGAGCAATGATTGCCTGCAGCGCATTGCGCCTGTCCGTCATACTCTGTCTCAGTTTGGTTCTTTCCTCCTCGGAAAGGTCCTGAAATCCACCCTGAGGCCTTTCGACTCGGACCGCAACTTTGAGCTTGGCCAGTTGGGCCTCAATCTCCTTGATGGCTTTTTCCTGGTCCTCGCGGCTTAAACGAGCCCCAAAGCCTCTTGAACGCATCTGCTCCCTGAATTTTGCCCTCTCCTCTTCGGACATGTTCTGGAATCTTTGCCGCATGGCCTGTCTCTGGGTGTTCTGGTCCTGTGCCCGGCTGTACGAAACCAGGACCACCGCCAGAATCGTCAAGACGGCAACGATTGAAATTAGGTACTTTTTCATAATACTGACCTCCAAAAAAGTTGAACCGTTGAAATTCCACCAGATCCCACCCTATATCGCAGGATTACACCGGTGACTGTTATACAAGGACGGGAAAACAACCTTTTTTATTGCCAAAATCTTAAAAAAGTCCTTAAATAGCTACAATTATGGAAATAAATCGGATTATATCGCGTTTCTAACTGCAGCTATGAAAGCCGAAACTTCGGCAATGATTTTATCCCTGTCGCCCAGGTTTTTCTCGATTAATCCCACGATTTTCGAGCCGATTATTACGCCGTCGGCTCCAGCCTTCGCGACCGCCGCGGCGTGTTCGGGTGTACTGATTCCAAAACCCACGCAGACCGGCACATTTGTTAGCTCTTTTAATTTGCCAACCAGTCCTTCTACCGTATCGGAGAGTTTTTCTCTGCTGCCTGTAACGCCTAATACCGAGACGGTATAGATGAAACCCGTGGTTTTGGAAGCAATAAGCTTCATTCGCTCCGGATCGGTTACCGGCGTTACCATAAAGACGGTATCGAGATCCGCCGAGGCGGCGGGGCCTGTGATTTCGTCCGCATCGTCAATGCTCAAATCAGCAATTAAAACACTGTTAACGCCGGCCTCGTGAAAATTTTCAAAGAATTTATCAGTGCCGTACTGGTAAACCAGGTTGTAATACATCAACAGGCCGATTGGAATGTCCTTGTGATCCTTGACCTTCCGGATCAGCTCCAGAGCCTTTAATACTTTCATTCCACCTTTTATAGCACGAATATCAGCTTTTTGAATAGTAGGCCCATCGGCAATCGGGTCGGAGAAAGGGATACCCAATTCCAGAATGTCAGCCCCGGCATCAATTGATGCTTTTATGACTGCAAGACTCGTATCGAAATCAGGGTCGCCAAGTACAAAGAACGGAATCAATGCCGTTTTGTTTTGCTCTTTCAACTCTGAAAAAACCTGCTTATATGTCTTCATTAAAAAATCCTTCTTCGAAGAACCAATCATTTATCATTAATCACTAATCATTCAACAGCGGCCTGTATTTTTCCACGATCGAAACATCCTTATCGCCCCGGCCGGAAAGATTGACCACGGCGATTTGCTCCGGATCCAGCTTGCCTTTCTGGCTGACGAGATACGCCAGGGCATGTGAGCTTTCCAGCGCCGGCATGATTCCTTCGGTCCTGCAAAGCAGCTCGAAGACGTCCAGGACATCTTCATCTTCGGCAGCGACGTATTCGGCCCTGCCGGTATCTTTCAGCAGGCAATGCTCCGGCCCGACAGCCGGATAATCCAGGCCGGCACTGACCGACTCGGTCTCATCGACCTGGCCCTCATCATCCTGGAGCAAATAGGCCTTTGCCCCATGCAAAATTCCTACCCGCCCCGCTACCAATGTTGCTGCGTGCCGGCCTTCGCTAAGGCTCCTGCCGCCGGCTTCGACGCCAATCAGCCGGACGTTATTATCGTCGAAAAAGCCGGAGAAGATTCCGATAGCGTTACTGCCTCCTCCGACACAAGCGACAACCATATCAGGCAATCTGCCGATCTGGTCGAGACACTGCTGCCTGGCCTCTTTACCGATGCAGCTTTGGAAATGCTTTACGATGGTCGGATACGGATGCGGTCCGCAGGCCGAGCCGAACAGATAGAATGTATCGGTCACGTGAGCGGTCCAGTAGCGAAGGGCGTCGTTGATGGCGTCTTTTAATGTCCCCGTGCCGCCCTTGACGCCGATGACTTTCGCGCCGCAGAGCTTCATCTTGTGGACGTTGACGCTCTGCCGCTC
>CAZHBL010000231.1:0-8016 GCA_964530105.1 uncultured Pirellulales bacterium
TTCTGATCCCGGTTCGACTCGAAAACACCGGCAACCAAAAATGGAAAACTACTTTGTACCGATTGCTAACTCAATTTGGTTGTACTTCTTGCTGAGCAACCGAATATACGCTTTATGGCGAAGCGTATTTTTTATCATTTGCCCTATTTCGCCTTCAAAATTGACATCATTACCATTCGATTTAACAGGTGTCTTTTTCGGCCGGTAAATTTGTGCCTCAACCTCGCTAAGGTCAAATTCCTCGGACGAACGCAGGCACTTGGTAAGCAACTCTTCAAATTTGACATCGATCCTGCGGTATCCGGGAGTTTCGAGATTGGCAACATTATTGGCAATCGCTTTCTGGCGAAGAGCCTCAGCCTTTATGCCGGCATCAATAAGATTGAATATATTTTCTGTTTTGGACATCAGAAGTTCCCAAATATTTATACACAAACTTTGTCTGCTTAATAAAAACAGCAATAATCGTGCCAAATCCCTTTTGTCGGTCATTTTCAGCATGTTAATCCCTGCCATGTCCCAAAAAAGCCATTAAACGCAAAAAACGCATGGTCGATTGGCAAATGTAATGTCAGGATTATATACAAATAGTGAGCGATTCTTGACAGACCGTCTCGACCTGATGAAGTCTTTTCAGGTTAATCATGCCCCCCACTTTGCAGAGACCAAACTTGCGAAATGAGTCATCCCTCTGAAGACAAACCGGAAATTTTTACCTATGCACAGGAATATTTCTCCACTAACACAACCGGTGGTTTTTTTTTAGGCCGGCCAATATATTTTCAATAGCCATAAGTATTTTGTTTACAATTACTTGCTTTACAGGAATGTGTATCCCTCAAATACTGGCACACTAATTGCTGATATTTATTGACTCTATGAGTAATGCTATATGAATATAAACTTATTAACAATCAATAGTGCTTTGGCGGCAACAACGGGCGCAAGTTCAGTTTTACAAAAGCCTGATGAAAGCAGTAAAGGCGCAAAATTTTCTCTGCCTCCGGATGATGAACATCCACAGGTTAACAGCCTTAAACAGCCAACGACCTATAATGTTAATGATGAAATCCAGAACCGGGAAGAGACCATTAGTAAATCACCGCAAGAGTTTACAAAATCGATATGCAAAATAACAAAGTCCGAAAATCCCTCCGACGCTGATAATGAAACAAAGTCAAAAGAGCAAAACGCAACTTCCGGCACAATCAAGCAACCGAACGCAGCTTCCGGCACAATCAAGCAACCGAATAAGCAACCGAATAAGCAACTGAACAAGAAGCAAAATTTAATAAAGAGCTGGTTGGCTGAACACTCTGTAGCCCTGGAACAAAGCAAAGAAGGTGCCGCCACAAAAATTGAGCTCGGCGCCGGGCAGCAAATTGCCCAAATTATCGCTAACACGCAAACCGGCAAGTCCCCTCCTGTTACGGGACATGCTGTAAAATCAGCCGAAATCAAACTTCTTCACACAACTGAAAACGGGCAATTAGGACTAAAAACCGTTCTTCCTGCAACTTCCGAAGGTCAAAATGGGCTTAAAGCCGTCTTGCCCGGCACATCAAAGAGTACTCCTGAAGGCAAGAATCAGCCGGAGACGGTAAACAACTCCAATAAGGTCGCTATATCAGCTATATCAGCCAAGACAATCGCTGAGACAAAACCCCTAACCGAAAAGGAAAGTATCAAAGAATTGATCCCTGAAGTCCCTGCCAATACCGGCAAAAGCACAACCCCTGCCAGCGGAAAAATCCCGGCGGCGAATATAAATCCGTCGGTTGTTCATGCTAAAGCTCCGGAAATGCAGCCTCAGCCTGTTGCGATTGATCCGGAAAAGCCTGTGCCGGCAAAAGAGACTGAGCCAAAAATAACCGATTCGCAAACACTCTCGAAATCATTGAATTCAAACGGCAAAGAAACCATACATACCGGCAATAATCTCTCGGAAAATCAAAGCGTCCAAAAGCTGAATATAGCCACGGTTCAGGTATCCACAGGTCAGGCAAAAGACCAGGGCACTTCAACGTCCAATAAGAACAACTCCCAGGGCTTTGAACAGATGCTCTCGCACAATACTCCCCAAACTCTAATTACAGAGCAGACTCCCGCCGCGGCAAAGAACGCAACGACAGCCAATATGCCGGGCCAGAATTCTTCCAGCAACGTCTCGGCAGATATCGGCAAGCAGATTCTCGAATCTATTCACAGTTCCATATCCCAGCAAGGTACGGAAAGGCAAATTACAATCCGTCTCAATCCGCCCGAATTGGGAAAGGTATCCATAACATTCCGGCAGCAGGATGCAGAACTGACCGGCCTTATGGAGGTTAGTAAGGCACAAACAAGATTCGAGATCGAGCAAACGCTGCCGCAGATTATCCGCAACCTTGCAGATTCCGGTATTCAGATTAAGCGGCTCGAAGTCATGCTGTCCAACGAACAGCAACCGGGGCAAGGGGCTCTCGGGAACCTGTCACTGCAAAACGGCGGCGCTCAGCAGCAATACTCGGCTAATCAGGGTCCATCGGGAAATGATTCAGCTTTAAGCCAGAGCAATGAGTGGCTGTCAAACAACAATAGTTATGAGAACCTTTCCGAATTGCAGGGGACACTTATCGCAGACGGTTCCATTAATCTGCTGATATGAAATGCAATCGCTTCTGTTTTTACTTATTCTCGGAGCAGAAAGGCCGTATAAAGATACCAAATGTTGCCACAACTATAGACCTTGCCATTTGACACCATCAAAGTGGGCATCTTCAGGAGACAGAGTAATTATAAACCTTACGCTAATTTGTTGCTCTTACATTTACAAAGAGAAATTGCCCAACTTATGTTTTTAACAATGATTTCAGGCTACCTATTTACTTACGGACTGACCAACAAAGCAAGTTCTCCAGCGAGTTTTGAAATAACATGTTCCCAGTTTCCCCTCTGTTCCTGTCGAAATAGACGCATAGTGGAATACCAGCGAGTCCTGCCACCTTTAAGACCCCACCTCCAGTCCGGCTCACTGGGCAACATCGTCCAGACATCAATCCCCAGGGCCCCGGCAAAGTGAACCGTTGAATTGTCTACGGAGATTACCAGGTCCATCGCGGCCACCTGGGCGGCAAAACTATCAAGATTCACAAGAGGATTAATCCTTTGATCTTCCAACACCTTCACACCGAATCGGTCATAGGCCGCTTGTAATTCTCTCGAACACACACCATATTGCAAATTCACAAAACGAGCCCCCGCAACATTCAATATTGGGCCCCAATGCTCCAAATCAACGGATCTTTTAGGACCTTCCTGACTGTTGCCGCTTCTCCAGCTTACACCCACCAGCAGCGGATTTCCATCCCCTTTATATTCACTGCGAAATAGATCCCGTTGCTTTTCGTCAGGGACCATAAAAGGATTCTGAAAGGACATGGAATCCGGCGACAGTCTCAGCACTCGCGGGATAGAGGCCATCGGGATCTGATGCGTAATGGTTGGATCTTCGAGTAAAGGTATCGGAGGGTTGGTCCGTTCGAGAACAATGATACTGGGAAAACTTCTCTGAAGAAGCGTCACTAAACGCCGATCACATTCAACAATAACGTGGATATTGAGTGAGAGAATTTGTCGGATGAGCCCCGAAAACTGGACTTCGTCGCCGATTCCCTGTTCGGCCCATACAAGCAGTTTCGTCACACCTTCCAAAGAACCGTCCCACCATGCCTGAGAGAACGGTCGAAGAGGTGTGGAAAAACCACCATGTCGCCAGCGCCACTCGTATTCATCCCATCCCTCCTCAAATCGAGCGGTCAGCAGCAGGACAAGCGATCGGTTATGATGCGCCTCTGCACATTCAGTATCAATGACAATTGCCCTCTCAAAGGCGGCCTCTGCCTCAGAGAATCGGCCAAGTTCCATCAGCGCGGTACCAAGGTTATTATGGGCTTCCACGCACTTCGGTTTCATAGCTATAGCTCTTTCACTCGCGGCAACTGCTTGATCAAAAAGCCCTTGCCTGTTAAAAAGAATCCCCAGATTATTAAGGAATTCGGCTGAACTCGGGGCCAGACTAACTGCCTTTTGCAGTTTCTCAGCCGCATCTTTCAATCTATCTTGATAAATCAGTGCCATGCCGAGATTGCTCAGGGCCCCGGCATATTGTGGATCAAGGTCCACCGCTTTCTCATAAGAGGCCACCGCGTTTTCAAGTTCGCCCGTTTTCTTCAGCGCCAGGCCGAGATTATTGTATGCCTCCTTAAAATCACACTGCAAACGGATTGCCTCCCTGCAGGCGGCTATCGCTTCATCGATACGGTCCAGCTTCATTAGAGTAACACCAAGGTTATTGTGAGCTTTTGCGAAATCCGGTCGAATTCTAAGCGCCCTTCTGAACTCCATGAGAGCCTCTTCAGGCTTTTGAAGTTTATGTAGCGCCATTCCAAGGCTATTATGCAGGTGGGCGTGCCCGGGTGCTTGCATGATGGCCTCACGGAGGAATTGTACTGCTTCAGTGTACCGGCCCCTTCGCTCAAGGAGAACGCCGAGCAACTGCATCGCATCGACTTGGCAGGGAACCTCCCGGAGGACCAGTCGACAGAGCTGTTCAGCCTCCAACAGGCGTCCTTGATTGTAGCAGGAAAATGCGAGTTCCAGAGCTTGATCAACGGTTAATCCTTGCAGAGAGCCGGCGGAGAAATATTCTCCGATGCCCCCATTAGCCATCCCCAGTCGGGCTTCGTTCTCGTTTTCGCTATTGTCGATTGGCACTAAAAAGAACCTCCCATCAATGGACGCGTGTCTTTTTCTACAGACACTCGTAACATTGTACCCCGCCAACCTACACCGTCAAAGTCTAATTACCGAAAGAACTTACTGAGAATGACAATAATCAAAGTTCAATGAACATGCCAAGCTGACAAAAACAATCCTGGTAACACTAATATAAGCAGTGTATTATTTTTAGTGTTTTTTTCCCGGCTATGCATATTGCCCGAATAATACGCTATCAGGAGACTTCGAGCAAGAATTATCCCTCGTTATCCAGACCTTTGGGCCGGAAGAATTTTTTGCGAGTTTTTACAGGCTATGCGCCTATGAACTTTCATAAGAATCGACCGATAATTTCACAAATTTCCCCTTTTTGTTTCACCATCCATAGCAGTCTATCTACAGTATCAGATCCAATTTCATCCAGATTACCGGCCTAATCGCTCCGAAGTGATTTCCATCAAAGAAATTCCTTAAGTCTCTTTCATTCTAGCCGATAATGAGCATTGAAAGCAGACTTTACGGCGTGCTCGTTGCATGTCCTAGTTAATATTTGGGGGCTTTTTGACAAGGCCATAAAAAAAGATTTGTATAGTACTAAATTAAGTTAAGGAGTCAAAGATATGTTAGCAATCAAGAACAACATTATGGCGGCAAACGCAGCTCGTCACCTGGGCAACAGCTACAATGCCCTGGCTCAGTCTGTCGAAAGACTGTCGTCTGGCTTGCGCATCAACAGTGCAAAGGATGACGCAGCCGGCCTGGCTGTCCGCGAATTGATGCGTGCCGACATCGCCGTGCTCCAGCAAGGCTCTCGTAACGCCCAAGATGGCATCAGTCTGGTACAGGTAGCAGAGGGCGGCATGCAAACAATCAACGATCTTCTGGTACGTATGAAACAGTTGGCTGAACAGGCAGGTACCGGGACCTACTCTTCGGCGCAACGGACTATTATGGACAACGAATTTGATGAATTATCCCTTGAGATCGAACGTATTGCAGGATCAGCCAAATTCAACGGCATCAGCATGCTAAACAGCGCTTCAGGCAGTGTCGACGTCATGTTTGGCAGTTCAACAGACAATATAACCATCGATACGGCGGATATGACTCAGAGTGGTCTTTCCATCGTTTCGCTGAGCATCGATACCGCAGCTAATGCACAGTCAGCCTTGGCAAATCTCGATACCGCGATCGAGACAGCGAATACAACCCGTGCAACCTTCGGTGCAAAGATGAACCGTCTTGAGAATACGGTAAATGTCATCAATGTCCAGGTCGAGAACCTTCAGGCATCAGAATCTCGGATTTCGGACGTCGATGTGGCAACTGAAATGGCCATGATGACCAGAACACAGGTTTTGGCACAAGCCGGCGTCGCTATGTTAACACAGGCTAATACTGTGCCTCAGATGGCATTGAGCCTGCTCAGATAACAACAATATTCGAATATTGAATGACTTGCGGGGGAGATGACTGAGGGGCATACAGTCAGTCATCTCCCCACAGGTAAAGCACCAGGAGATTAAAATCGCCAAATATAAAGGAACGGAGCGATACTATGAAAGGAATCGCAGCATATCAAGATAACGCAGTTACCACACAGAGCAAAGGCCGCCTGATTGTTCTGCTTTACGACGGCGCTATCAAGTTCATGAAGCTGGCAATCAAGGAACTCGAAGCCAACAACTACCAAGCAAAGGGACAATACATAATCAAAGCTCAGAATATTATCAATGAGCTCAATGCGGTTTTGGACATGAATGCCGGCGGCGAAATAGCAACCAACCTTCGCAAACTATATTGTTTTATGAATAACCGCCTCTCCGAGGCTAATAGCAAACGTGATCCTAAAATGATTCGCGAAGTAATCGAACTAATGGAAGAATTAAATCAGAGCTGGAAGGCAATCACCGGCTAATCCAATCAAATTTGCTTGTGGGGGCAATGTTATGCTTGAAGCAAGAGACATAATGACAAAGCAAGTCGTTTGCATAAGGAAAGACACTCCGATATTTGAAGCAATACAATTGATGGCGAATAATAATATCACCGGTATCCCTGTGGTCGAAGATGATCTAACCCTGATCGGAATGCTGTCAGAACAGGATGTCCTGAGATTATTCCATACTTATGACGACGAAAAAGACAGAACGGTAAACGATTTTATGACACAACCTGCCATCCACTTCGAAGAACACGAACCTCTGTTGGATGTTTGCTACTGCCTGAGAGACAACTCTATCAGAAGAGTTCCCGTCACGTCAAACGGCAAAGTCACAGGGGTTATCAGCAGATCAGATATTCTCAAATGCATTATTAAGCAATCGGAGAAAAGTAATTTACAACAAGCAGGTAAATCGAAATAGTTCGGCATCACAAAAACCGCCTTAATCAAGTATTAGACAAATTCACGATCACGTTTAGCCTAACAATCAACGGCCTCAAATTTGAGGCCGTTTCCGTAATAAAGAACGGCGACGAATCACCTGGTTGAAAAGCAGCAAAGTAATATCGACCTTACACCTCATCCGGCACAATCCACGGTTTTCTGTAGTTAGCCTTCAGGTACTTGTCGGCCTCGGCATCATTCACAAACTTTTCGGTCGCCCCGTCGTATTTCAGCTTGCGGTTTCCAACTCGATAGGAAATATTTGCGAGATGGCACAGCGCCATCGAACGGTGCACTTCTTCCACATCCGCTTTCGGTTTCCTGCGGGTTCGGATACAGCTCACGAAATCCTCAAAATGAGCGTCGATTATGCTGCCGAATTTCAAGACGGCAGGCTCCGAGACAACGGCCTTGCTCTCGCGAACACGATCATCCCCTTCGAACACCTGCCATCCGCCGCCGTGCCTGCCGAAGCACATAAATCCCCGGGTTCCGCATATCTCAACTTTTGTAGCACAGAAAGGCCAGTCAGGAAACTTGCTCTGGTCCTTCAAGAGAACGATGCGATGCATATAAGGCGACCAGAGCGACGCTTCGAAAAGCAATGTCAGCTTATCGAACTCGAACATCGTAAAGTGCGTGTCCGGCTGCTGTCTGCCGTCGTTGAAGTGATAGACTCCTCCAGAGCTGCAGACCGTCTCCGGATAATCTCTGCCAATTAGATACCGCGCCAGATCGATCTGATGAATCATGTCGGCCATAATGTAGCCGACATAGAAATCCCACAGCCTCCAAAACCATTGACCTGGACGATAAGGCAGCATAGGCGACGGGCCGCACCACAAATCATAATCCAGACCTTCCGGCAC
>CAZHBL010000232.1:0-8003 GCA_964530105.1 uncultured Pirellulales bacterium
TTATATCAGAACAAGGAGCTTTTTTCAATGGGGTTGTGAGAAATGCGGGTTAGAGGTGTTTTGTGGCCGTAGAATTGACGATCTGGCTTTCTATGGTGTTCTAAAGCTGCTGAACATTGTTGATATTAAGATGAAATTATGTTATGATAAGATCTGAAACATGCTGGAGTGTTTCAATGAAGTGTCTGTTGGAAATTCCAATTTAAGACTATAAAAGGCATGCTAATCCGGATGGTGTGAAAATTAGTGGGTATGGAAAGGAATTATGCGCGGATATATGAGAAATTTACTCTTCAACCTTATGATAACTGCATTTCTGCTCGGCTCTGTGAGTGCAGCGGAAACTTCGCTTGTAATTAATGAGTTCATGGCTTCAAACAATGGTTATGTTCAGGATCCGCAGGGCCAGTACGATGACTGGATCGAAATACATAACTTTGGTTCCAATCCCGTCAATGCCGGGGGCATGTATCTGACGGATAATCTATCGGTACCGACCAAGTGGCTAATTCCGGATAACTACCCGCCGGCAACTATAATTTCTGCAGGTGGCTATCTGTTAATCTGGGCCGATGAGGATACGACCGATACTGGTTTGCATGCGAATTTCAAGCTTGATGCCGCCGGCGAGCAGATCGGTCTGATCGACAGTGACGGCGTAACTGTTATTGACAGCATTATCTTCGATGAGCAGAAGATTGATATTTCCTACGGCCGCTATCCCGATGCCGGAGATGAATGGCTTTTCTTCAGTTTCCCAAGCCCGAAAGCGGAGAACATAAGTGTGTTCCAGGGTGTTGTTTCCGGAGTCGAAGTTAGCCACGAGAGAGGATTCTATGATACGCCATTCTCTCTAACACTCGCCAGTGAAACCGACGGTGCTATTATCTATTATACTATAGACGGCACAGAGCCGTATGAGTTCAACAGTCAGATTACGAGGGGTATGCGGTATACCACTCCTGTCACAATTAGCGGGACCACCTGCTTGCGAGCGGTTGCAACGAAACCCGGCTTCAAGCCTTCGGATATTATAACACAGACCTATATCTTCCCCGGCGACGTGATAAGACAGTCGCCGTTGGGACAGAGACCCGGCCCAACCTGGCCTTCCGGCAGCGTTAACGGCCAGGTCTTTGATTACGGCATGGATCCGGATGTGGTCAACGACCCGCATTACTCGGCGCAGATGATAGATGCTCTGCTGGCAATACCCAGCTTTTCGCTTGTCACCAATTTGGAGAACCTGTTTGATCGCTCCAAAGGGATCTATGTCAATGCGTCTCAGGAAGGCAGGAGCTGGGAGCGGCCCGTATCGGTGGAATTGCTCAATCCATATGGTAGCGAGGGTTTTCAGATTGATGCAGGTATTAGGATCAGAGGGGGATTTAGCCGCACCGGTAGCAATCCCAAGCACTCATTCCGTCTGTTCTTCCGTAGTGAATATGGCCAATCAAAACTGAAATTCCCACTGTTCGGCGATGAAGGTGTCGATGAGTTTGACAACCTGGATCTCCGCACAGCCCAGAACTACGCGTGGAGCCTGGCTTCCAGTAATCCGGGCCAAAAGAACACTTTCATTCGTGAAGTTTTCTGCCGGGACATCCAGCGGGAAATGGGTCAACCATATACACGGAGCCGATACTACCACCTTTACATAAATGGGCAATATTGGGGACTCTACCAGAGCCAGGAACGATCCGAGGCATCTTATGCCGAATCATACTTCGGCGGCAGCAAAGAAGACTACGATGTAATCAAGGCCGACAATTACCAGACTTCTTATACCGACGGTACAATGGATGATTGGAATGCATTATGGCGGATGTGCCGGGACGGCTTTGAGACCGATGCTGCTTACTATGCGGTCCTGGGCAAAAACGCCGACGGAACGGATAATCCGGATCTTCCAGTACACGTGGACATGGAGAATCTCATCGACTATATGCTTGGTATCTTTTTCACAGGCAACGACGACGCACCGGTGACACTCGGCGGGAACCAGGCCAACAACTTCTTCTGTATCCGAGACCGCAGGCTCGCTGCCAGAGACGGATGGAAGTTTTTCGCGTATGATAATGAACACTCGCTGGGTGCTCTTCGTGGTCTCAATGATGACCGCACAGGGCCGGTTAGCGCTGGTGAGTCGATGCAACACTTTAATCCACAGTGGCTGCATCAGAAACTAATGGCCCACCCCGAATATCGCATGTATTTTGCCGACCGAGCGCACAAGTACTTTTTCAACAATGGTGCTCTTACGCCTGGTAATACTATAGCGCTATGCCTGAAGCGTGCCGGAGAGATTGATCTTGCCATTATTGGCGAGTCGGCTCGATGGGGGGATCAACGCTCCGACAGGAGGAACAATCCCTATACAAAGACCGACTGGTGGGCTGAGGTCAATGGTTATCTCGTGGAGAGTTACTTCCCCAGCCGGACGCAGATTGTCATCGATCAACTCAAAAACCGGGGTCTCTATCCGCAAGTAGCTGCACCGACTTTCCAGATAAATGGCACCTATAGGCAAAGTGGATATGTCGCGGCCAATGCACGGTTATCAATGACCGGCACTGGTGGCACGATATGGTACACTTTGGACGGATCTGACCCCCGCCTGCCAGGTACAGTCTCGGAAGTGGCTGATAAAACGACTTTAGTTCCTGAGGATACTCCGAAGAGAGTATTAGTTCCGTCCGCCGATATCGGCAACCTTTGGAAAGAAACTCGTACATTTGACGATAGTGCCTGGGACTTGTGCCAGGGTGGCCCCGGCGGTATCGGGTACGAAAGAAGCTCAGGCTACGAACAACTCATCAGTCTCGATCTTGAAGAAAAGATGTATAATAGGCATACTACATGTTATATCCGCATCCCGTTTACTGCCGATGACAACAGTGACGTTTTTGACTTCATGACGTTAAAGGTCAAATACGACGACGGTTTTATAGCCTATCTCAACGGCACCGAAGTGGCCCGGCGAAATTTCAGCGGTACACCTACCTGGAATTCCAACGCCAGCACAACTCACTCCGACTCCGAAGCTGTACAATTCGAGAGCATCGATATTTCCGCCTTTCTCGGCAATTTACGGCCGGGTGGCAACTTATTAGCCATCCATGGCTTGAATGTGTCCACCACCAGCTCCGATCTTCTTTTCTCCGTTGAACTAATCGCCGGCCAAGGCGCTATAGCAGGAACCGGTGGAATTTCACCGAACGCGCTCCGATATACCGGGTCTGTCTCGCTGGACCACAGCGTTCAGGTCAAGTCAAGGGCATTAAGCGGCAACACATGGAGCGCACTGAATGAAGCCATTTACGCCGAAGGGCCGGTAGCAGAGAATCTTCGCATTACAGAAATAATGTATAACCCAATTGAACCGAACGAAGAATTCATCGAGCTAAAAAATGTCGCCAATGAGACTATCAATCTGAACCTGGTAAGCTTCACGAACGGCATAGATTTCACCTTCGGCGACATAGAACTTGCCGCTGACCAATACATTGTAGTAGTAGGCAACCAAAATGTATTCACAGCCAGATATGGCACAAACGTAAACATCGCCGGCCAATACTCCGGCAGACTGAACAATGCCGGCGAAAGAATCACCCTCGAAGATGCCATTGGCAGAACCATTTTGGATTTTAGCTATAAAGACGGCTGGCGTTCTCTTACTGACGGCGAAGGTTTCACGCTGACTATCATTGATCCGGCGAATTCCGACCTGAGCAGTTGGGACCAAAAAGACTCCTGGCGCTCGAGCGCTTATGCGGGCGGCTCACCGGGATTTGATGACAGCGGAATTATCCCCAATCCCGGCGATATAGTGATTAACGAGGTCCTGGCCCATTCTCACGCCGAGGCTTCGGACTGGATAGAGCTATATAATACTACCGAAGCAGCAATTGACATTGGCGGCTGGTTCATCAGCGACGGCAACGATAACCTTTTCAAATACAAGATTGCCGCAGGAACCACTATCGGCCCGAACGGATACCTCGTTTTATACGAAGACCTGAACTTCGGCAACGCAAACGATCCTGGTACTGGAGAACCATTCGCTCTCAGCGAGAACAGCGAAAGTTTATATCTAAGCTCCGCACAAAACGATGTATTGACCGGCTATCGCAACGTCGAGGATTTCGGCGCTTCGGAAACCGGCGTGTCTTTCGGGCGATACTATAAGGCAAGCACCAATAATTACAACTTCGTGGCGATGGAAGAGAACACGCCCGGCTCTGCCAATTCGTATCCGAAGGTCGGCCCAATAGTGATAAGCGAGATAATGTACAATCCCGACTGGCCCGAAGGCGGCTCATACACGAGTGACCAATACGAATATATCGAGCTTCAGAATATCAGCGCCGAACCGGTAACGTTATATCGCTATGACAAAGCCGAGCCGTGGAAGTTCACCGACGGCATCGATTTTACCTTCGACGCAGATTCTCCGGTGACAATCGATGCCGGCGGATACATATTGATAGTCAAAAAGCCGGCGGCATTTTCATGGCGATATTCGGATGTGCCCGCCGAGATAATTTTCGGTCCTTATGAGGGTAATCTGAGCAATGCCTATGAAAGTCTGGAACTGAGCATGCCCGGTGACGTGGATATTGAGGGTGAGCGTCAATACATCCGCATCGACAGGGTCAATTACAGCGACGGCTCGCATCCGGAAAATTGTCCGGGTGGTGTTGACCTCTGGTACGTCGAAGCCGATGGCAATGGCATGGCCTTAACAAGAAAGGTCCCAACTGATTACGGCAATGATCCTGAAAACTGGTTCGCATCTGTTCCCTCTCCTGGGGAGTAAGCTTTTAGAGCAAATATCACATGTTCCGGACGGTTCGCAAATCATCTCTAATGGTAAAGTAAAAGTATAGTTGATATACCTCAGAGTTTTGTGAGGCGTCTTGACTCGTTTGTGAGGCTCTATCATGAAGATACAAAACCGAAAGAGACTCTATTAATGAGCACGAAAGGCGGACGGATGATATACCGCAGCATCTATGTGAAGATAAAGAAGCTCGGCAAGAAATCGTGTATTGGTAAACTGCACCCACACATGTTACGGCATACGTACTTAACCAGGCTCTACAATGTCGAGCACGATCTGAGATTCGTCCAAGATCAGGCAGGACATGCCAGCCCGACGACATCTGCTATATATGCCAAGACAAATAGTAAAGCCCGTAAGCGGCAGGTACCAGCCCTTTTTGTTTTTGACGTCGTGCACCTATGAAAAGCTCAAAGTCAAATAGTAAAATCTCTGTTGCCACAAAAAATTTTCTTTGAGGCATCCACCTTACGACCTATCAATTACGTTTCGGCGCTCATCTGAACAGCCCTTCGACTTCACGATACGATGCATTATAACGGACATCCCAAATCTGCCTATATGATGGTCAATCGTCGTAAAAACGTTGCCAAACACCTATCTGGAGCTTGCCGAATGCCAAGGCAGCTCATGCAGACTATTGAGACATAGCAAAATATCCGCCCCGGTTCATTCATTGAAAGGGAACTCCATATTTCCTTTCGCATTAGGATTAGCCCATGTAATTGCACATTCACATGCACTGAAATTTTTAGGAGACTGATAATCCGGAGTTTTTTCTTGACGAGATGGCGGACAATTTGTTATAAGTAACATTGTTGACGTTTGCGCCTAGACATTGCGGCTTTTGACACTTTCAGAAGGCATAATTCTTGGTGATTTATAATCGAGGAGGAATTGTTATGTAAGACACAAACCTGCTGTGAAAGGGTTATCCCACACTTTTATTTTGTTACATTTCAATTAATGGTTCACTCTTGAGTTTTGTAAGGAAGGAGGTGACGTCAACTCGCTACAAACAGATAGTGGAAAAATGTTAACGTGGTACGACAGTGAAAATCACTGTCGGTCGCTTTGGTGTGTAACCAAGGCTTATCCATTTCTTTGATTTTTTAAATTTGAAGGAGAAGTATTATGTATAAGAAATTGTTTCTTCTAATTTCTATTGTCTTGATGCTGGGATTGGTCGGCAAGGCTGAAGATATCCAGTGGACCGGTCTTGGCGCCGACCATCTCTGGAACACGCCGGAGAACTGGGATCTTGGCAGAGTTCCCACCTTGGACGACGAAGTCAGGATCGACGTACCGGCGGCAGCAGCTCCAAACGGTCCGGTTATTCAGGATGGGATCGATGCAAAGGCTAAAGGTATCTTTACCGAAGCTGCCGGGCAGCCAACGCTGACTATCACCGGCGGAACTCTTGAGGTGGCGGAATGGATTTGGTTCGGCGACGGAACGGACTCTTTTGGCATCTGGGATATGAGTGGCGGTACCGTAACCGTTGCTAATGAATTCGAGCTTGGATGGGACGGTGGTGCAGGCACTCTGACTATGACTGGCGGTACAATCAACGCCGGAGAGGCGGTAATTCCTACTGACAGTGGTGCTTTTGGTGAGCTGTACCTTTATGGCGGTACCTATAACATCACCAAACCCGGTAGCCTCGAGGTGAACGCTAACGGCCTGATCGATATCACCAAAGGTACGTTAATATTAGAAGGTGATGATACGGCAAAAGTCAATGACCTTATCGCAGCGGGCCAGATTACTGCTTACGGCGGCGCTGGCCAAATCGAGGTGGACTTTACTATCAGGAATGCTGGCAAGACTACGTTAACAGCTAAAGAAAATGTCGTCTTCCTGTTCGATGATTTCGAGAGTTACCCCGTCGACGCCGTTATGGTAGCCTTGGGGTGGACAATCCTTGATACGCCTGAGGCGGTCGAGGCGTCAACCTGGACAATTACTAATCCCGCCGGTCGAACCAATCCGGCTACGCTGGATGGGTCGGCATCGACTGGTAATTTCCTGATTTCGGACTCAGATCAGCAGACCGAGTCGGATCCGGTTGACTCGGGGGCATCCCATGATATAAGCACACCGTCGTTCTCCACACTCGGAACCACGACGGTCTGGTTGCACGCCGATGTTTCGGCTCAACTGAACAACAATGGTGCGGCCATTTTCGATGTGGATGTCAGCACTGATGGTGGCGGCACTTGGACCAACATGTTCAGCCGTGTATCGCCGGGCCGTGTCAGTAGCAATAACGCCACTACCCGTCTGCCGGACAATACGAATGCTGACGGCTATTTCGGCCGCTTAGATGTGGATCTTTCAGCCGTGGCGGCCAACCAGGCGGACGTACAGGTTCGTTTCCGACATTTCGAACCGAACTGGGATTGGTGGATTGCGATCGACAATGTCCTGATTGATAACGTGGCAGCACCTCAAGGCGGCCCCATAACAGTTTTCTCGGAAGACTTCTCCAATGGATTGGGGCAAATGAATGTCTTCTCCGGCCAAGGCAATACCGGAACCGAAACGTGGCATACCACGGACAAGGGTGGCCGATACGTACCAGGCACCGTCCAGGAGCATGGCGTGAATCGACTTGGTCCGCATCCGAACGAGCACCCCGAATTCGCGATCATCGATTCTGATGCCGATCCTGATCCGGCCGAGGACGAATGGCTGATGACTCCATCACTTGACCTGTCCGGTTTGGCTGAAGTCTTTCTTCACTATGACTCCGAAACCGTCATGAGTGATGGTGTCTTGAATCAGGAAGTACTGATCAGCCTTGACGGAGGAAGCACATTCGAGGCTGCTCCGATTTTTGCTTACACTGGTGGTGGACTGTTTGATGGTGGTGAAGAGCCCGTTTACGCCGAGCGGATCTTCGACGTTAGCGATATAGCCAGGGGCGAAAGCCAGGTTGTCTTTGCCTTCCGTTTTACGGGTGACGGCGACGACTGGTGGTGGGCTGTTGACAACGTGAAAGTCAGCGGCTCGCCTCTTCCAGAGCCTGTTGATCCCGGCACCGATGGCCTGGTTGCATTCTATGCACTGGACGGCGATGCAAATGATAGTTCCGGCAATGGCAATGACGGGACCATCAATAACGCTGACACCGGCGGTCTGGGCGATGGCGGCTCGG
>CAZHBL010000233.1:0-7989 GCA_964530105.1 uncultured Pirellulales bacterium
CAAAACCAAAGTCGGTACCGCCTTCTTCCTGAAGCTCCTGCTGGTTCCGGTCGGGCGTAATACTTCTCATCAAAGCCGCGGTATCATCCGGCTCGAGAACTTTGGTTTCCAGAGACCTGAGCGAACCGTCTATTCTTAATACCGGCGGCCGGTTGGTAGTCAGATGTATATCTGAAGCACCCTGTGAAACACAGGCCTGAAGTAACCTGTCCATATTGACTGTTGCCATGAAAAAATCCTCAATAACTACATTTGGTTTAATCTACTGCCGAACCTTCTGTCTGGGTAATTCTCACCACTTCAGCGGGCGTCGTTGTTCCTTTGAATATTTTTAGCTTTCCGTCCTCCATCAGCGTTCTCATCCCACTCGCTTTCGCTGCCTTTCTAAGTTCGGTGGTAGGTGCCTTTGCAAAGGCCAGCTCTCTGATTTCATTGTTCATTTCGAACATCTCAAATATAGCGATTCGGCCTTTGTAACCGGTGTTCTGACACTGGCTGCATCCAGCCCCCTTTTGAGGCGGATGTTTTTTCATCTCCTCCGGCGTAATACCAAGTGCTCGCATATGATCCATGTTCGGATTTTCATCGATCATTCTGCATTTTTTGCAGATAACTCTAACAAGTCTCTGCGCCATAATTGCCTGTATTGAGCTTGCAACGAGGAACGGCTTGACACCCATATCTATCAAACGGGTAATCGCACTCGGGGCATCATTGGTATGCAGCGTGCTGAAAACAAGGTGTCCCGTAAGTGCCGCCTGGATGGCCATATCAGCCACGACACCATCTCGGATTTCACCGACCAGAATGATATTGGGAGCTTGCCTGAGCATTGCCCTGAGAATCTTATCGAATGACAAATCGATCTCATCTCTGACCTGGCACTGATTCATCCCGGCAAAGTTGTACTCCACCGGATCTTCAGCGGTAATGATTTTCTTGTCCGGCTTATTAAGCTCCTGCAGCGCCGCATACAACGTCGTGGTTTTTCCGCTGCCGGTCGGGCCCGTGACCAGAAAGATGCCGTTAGGTCTCTTGATTATATGCTGGAACTGCTCATAATTTTCCTGTTCGAATCCCAGTGATTCGATACCGATATTGACCGCGTCCGGGCGCAAAATTCGAAGCACCACACTCGGACCGTGGACGCCCGGCAGAGACGATACACGAAAATCGATGTCCTGGCCTCCGATCTCACGCTTGATACGACCATCCTGTGGCATCCTTTTTTCGGCAATATCCATACCGGAAAGGATTTTGAAACGGGCAACCAGCGGTGCCTGCATGTTCTTTGGGATATTGTCCCGTTCCAAACAAACACCATCAACACGGTACCTTATACGGACTCTGTCCGACATTGGCTCAATGTGGATGTCGCTGGCACGCATATAGTAAGCGTTATCAATAATTAGGTTCACCAACCTGATAATCGGAGCATCATCATCTAAACCGGCGGCTTGAGCACGAAGGCTTTCTGCCTGTAACTCATGACCGGCTTCGGCAAGCTCGGCGGCAGTTGCATCAATACTATGCCTCAGCCTGTCGTCTTCTTCGCTTACTACCTCGCTCAGTGAATCTTCCAGGTAGGCCCGAATCTTTGTCGGGCTTGCAAGATAGCATTCGGGTTCGCTGTTCAGGCGAAAACGAATAGCGTCCATCATCTCCAGATCCGTCGGGTCGCTGATAATCAATTTCAACCTGCCGTTATTCATTTCCATGGGGATGATGTTGTGCTTCTTGATGAGTTCATCAGGAAGAGCATTGGCAGCATCGGGCGATATAGGAGCCTTTTCCGGATTTATATATTCCAATTCAAATTGGTTGGCGATCGCTTTAGTAAGATTTTCTTCATCTATCAGGCCTTTGTCGAGCAGTATCTCGCCGAGCCGTTTGTGATTGCTCTTCGAAGCTTTAATGGCCTCGATAAGAGCTTCCTTTTTTACCAGCCCGGCCTTGTAAATGATTTCACCCAAATGCCTGCGTTTTTTCGCCATATGCTCCTCAAAATACTGCGTTCCCCAGGAAAACTTATTATAACATTTCCGACGCAGTTAGTCAATCAAATGTTCAATTTTAAACGGAGGATGTTAAGCACTGTATGTGCTGCTCGAAGCCGTATGAACTGCCTGTCGTGATGGAAAAAACAGCGTTTTGTATCACATCCATTTTCTGAATCCACACCTATATATACAAGCCCGACGGGCTTTTGTTCGGTTCCGCCTGTCGGACCGGCGATACCGGTTATGCCAATTGCATAATCTGTACCGGCTTTTTTCCTGGCACCAATGGCCATAGCCCGGGCCACTTGCTCGCTGACGGCCCCGTACTCCTGTATCATATCGGCAGGTATGCCGAGTTCGCTGATCTTGGCCTCGTTGCTGTAAGTAATCCAGCCGTAAGTAAAGTATTTACTCGATCCGGGGATGTCTGTCAAGAGCTTAGCTAATAAACCGCCCGTGCAGGATTCCGCTATGGCGATTGTTTTGCCCTGCTGAGCTAATTGTTCGCCCACAATTTGGGCCAGAGACTTCTCTCCAACACAGTAAATCAGCTCTCTGAGCGTGCTTTGCAGCAATTTTTCGTCCTTTTCGGCCATCTGCTCGGCCTTTTCTTTATCTTCGGCAGTAGCAATTATGTGCAGGGTAATGATGCCGGACGAAGCTGTGCAGTTAATCAAAGGATTCCTGCCGCGCTGCATCATTGTACCAAGCATTTCGGCGATTGTCGATTCTCCCGCCCCGAAGCATTTTAATTTCTTCACCACTATGGCCTGACCGCTCGCCAATAGCTTCAGTTCGCCCAGTACCGACTCTGCGAACATCAGCTTCATTTCCATAGGCACACCGGGCAGGGCAAAGAATAATTTCCCCTTCGATTCGGCCATAATTCCCGGAGCGGTACCGATATTCGCCAGGGCTTTCGCCCCGGCGGGAATATAAGCCTGAATCTTATTTCGTTCCGGCATCGGCCAATCCCGGCCGGCGAAAAATTTCTTTAGTCTTTCTAACAGCTCATCCCGCAATTCCAATTCAATGCCGAGAAATTTCGCAAATGCCTGGCGTGTCAAATCATCATCGGTAGGCCCCAATCCACCTGTCGTCAGAATCACATCGGCATCGGCACTCGCCAGATCCAATCCCCGCATAATCGCGTCTATCTCATCGCGAACAGCATAAGAGCTAACAACCGGTATCCCAATCGAAAGTAGCTCAGTGCTCAAATGAGCGGCATTAGTATCCACCGTCTGCCCGGAAAGAATTTCATTACCCACACTGACAATACTGGCCTTTATCATAAACGACGGATTCTATTCTCAATCACAATACGAAACAAGAAAAAAGCTCTTAAGATCGAGTGGCATACAGTAAAGCTTTTTCCAAGAACAAAGGGCGACGGTTGCGGTGTGCCAAAATAGTAGGAACAAGTGGCTGTTTGACGTATTTGCTCGACTTCGTTGGCGTTTTTTGCGAGAAACCTCGCTGATTCCGGAAGAATATCTTTGATAATGAGATGAAATTACGTTAATATGAGACCTGAAGCTTGCAGGAGTGTTTCAGTGAAATATAAATTGGAAATCTTGGATAATAGTAAAGGATAAGTTTTTAGACGGCTTTCTATGAGATTGTAGATACCTACTTTGTAGTATCGATCAGCCACGACATTGTTTGATCATAAAACGCAGGTAGAAAAATGATAGAAAGTGTAAGAAATACTTCAAGACGTTTTAATCTCATGAAAATCCTCACAAGCTTGCTGATACCTTGCCTGATTTTGAGCATTTCATTATCAGTGGTATTTGGTGTGCCTGATGAGATCAACCAGGAAGATGTTCATGGGGTGCCGATAACGACTGAGCCTCACACAGATCCCAATACTCCAAAAGAAAAAACCATAGACATGGAAAATGGAGCCAAAATGGAGTTTGTTCTTATTCCTGCGGGGGAATTTTACATGGGATCTCCCTCAACTGAAAAAGACAGGGAGAATTGTGAAGGTCCGGTTCACCGCGTGAAAATAAACAAACCGTTTTATATATGTAAGTATGAAGTGACACAGCAGCAGTACTATGTAGTCGCGAAGTATAAACCCAGTCGATTCAAGCAGGAAAGCCAGCCTGTGGAGAACGTATCATGGGATCAGGCAGACAGATTCTGCAGGGAGCTTAGTAAGATGAAAGGCGGCTCCTACCGATTACCTACCGAGGCCGAGTGGGAATATGCGTGCAGAGGTGGTTCTCAAGACATGTTCTACTTCGGCGATGATCCTACGTATTCACAGATAGAACAGTATGCATGGTATTCAGAGAACAGTGATTCAGCTACTCATCCAGTAGGTGAAAAGAAACCTAATTCATTTGGCCTGTACGACATGTACGGTAACGTATGCGAGTGGTGCGGGGATTGGTACGCCGCTAATTACTATCATCATAGTAAAACGGTGGATCCACATGGTCCGTATAATGGCAAGTTACGTGTTATTCGGGGCGGGGGCTGGTCCTGTAGTGCGAGGTACTGCCGCTCTGCAAATCGTAGTGGCCTCGAGCCATACTATATTCGAAATCACATTGGATTTCGTGTTGTTTTGGAAGTAGAATAATCTTTAGTAATTAAGTTTTTATGGTAGTACATTTTGTACTTCTTTAAAGAAATCCTCCTATTCTTACAATCGCTAAGAAGCTCTTTAGAGGAATCCACCGAGCTATTCTTTACCCGTATAATAAGCTTTTTGGAGGAGAAACTCCAATGAAGATAATACTTTGCTCTTTTTGCCTTTTAAGGGTCGGCCATGATGGATGGCCCAAAGCGAATCCTAAAATCACAGTACCGCCGTTTTGTTGAGGCGGGCATTGTTGACATCGATTCTGCTGTGATCTATGCAAAACAGCGGTCTCCATTATGTATCGGTTCTGATGATAGTGTTGAGAGGATTCGATCTCTTTATCATGAATTAGTTGATTCGCGTCGTAGACAAGAAGATATTTCGTTTCGTAGGATGAACTATTCATTGGATTCAGAAAGAATCTTGTCGGCTGTATGCCGGATTTTTAAGATTGATCGTCCAGAGCTTTATCAAAGACGCAAAGGAAGTCTTCTGAGACCTATAGCGGCAAAGTTCCTTACAGAGTATGGCGGTCTTAGTCAGCGGGATGTTGGTTTACTCCTAAAGATTGGAAATGGAGCCTCTGTGAGCAAACAGATAAAGAAGATTTCTGATATACTTGAATCTAATCAAGAGGTTCAAGAGACTCAAAAAGACATTCGAAAACTGTTAAAGATAAAAGAAAGGACTGAACCTTAAAATTTCCTAAGTAAAATCCTGTCTTTTTTCTGTTCAGGTGCAAAAATACGTATTTACCACAATAAACAATCTGACATGAAGGGCATTTTCAGTGGATTGAAGTACGATCTGCATTATGAATACCAATCAAGGTCAGATTGTCCATTCTACAGCCACGAAACATCTCTTAGGGCTATTCTGGGAGATTGTGTGGACCTGAAAAGAAGTCTCAAAATGAAGTGACGTAATTGATTCGTTGAATGTACTCTCGTTATCCTCAAACCAGTTTGTATCTTTGTCGGCTGAACCAGAAACCCGGAAAATTATTTTATTATTAAGTTTATTCTGATACTTGCTACCATACATACCAGTATTATGATAAGCACAAATGCAACGAAGATCCAAAAGATCGCCACAAAAAACTTCTCCATGTTCCAGCCTTTACTTCCTTTGAGTAGATAAATAATCCCACCCGTCTCCACGGCTGTCAACAGCCAGTAAGCCGCAAGCTTCGTTCGATCAATAGTGCGATGGCTGGTTAAAATAAAATTTTTCCGTTCCCACATTTTAAGTGAACCAGAAAGTGATACTGGTGGCGGAAAAAGTCCAATTATCACAAAAACAAGTATCCCGACACTGAGAATTATCTTTTGGTTTTTGTTCACTTTGTTTTCTTTCAATTATTTTTTGGGGGGTTAAGATGATGCCAATAAATAGTAGTAGTATTGACACTATTATTATGTCCGTCATTTCCATTTTCTTTTTCTCTCTGTTTTATTAAAAGCACCGGCCCGGGAACTCGTAAAGCGACCAGGGGCTTTAGATGTATAAGGACGGACCACTATTATTGGTACCATTTCGTTCTCATAAAATGGTGCATC
Organism: uncultured Pirellulales bacterium; assembly: GCA_964530105.1. Classification (GTDB taxonomy): domain Bacteria; phylum Planctomycetota; class Phycisphaerae; order Sedimentisphaerales; family Anaerobacaceae; genus JAFGPJ01. The sequence goes on from CAZHBL010000233.1 coordinate 6,159, forward strand.
ATACCTTAGCTGCAATAAAGCGTGGTTGTTTTTATTCATCCTCTTTTGAAGCGAGTTATACGTCATTGTCGAATGCATACCACCACCAACCATGCCTCAACATCCACAAAGACCAGCGATGAGTACAAGCACAACCATCTGTTTAATTGTCATTCTCCTTAAAAAATTGTTGGTATTGGCTTTCAATACACAAAGCAACATTCAACGATGAATAGTCAAGGCTGTACGAAATTTTCGCTCGTGATATACGAATTACTAATCTATATTACCACTTCGGCGTGCACGCTTTCTATTGTGGTAAATACGTAATTTCCTTGAGTAGACCCCGATTTTTGGCTTTGTATGGCAGGGTGGCAAAAATAATTTCACTTTATGCCCTCCGGTCATTATGGGCGGGATTAGGGCTGCGGAGCTTTTTATGGAATAACGAAAAAAACCCATACTCCCATGAGTAAGGAAATCTGAAGAAAGCAAAGGCTATAAAATAGTGAACACTATCGTTAGTTTACCAGATCGGCAGAATTTCTATTGTGGTGACTACATATTTTTCTTGAGAATCGTCTTTGGCTGTTGACAGAACAGGGCTGTTTACCTATTTTACATCATTCCGCTTTTTTCATATCTTTCTTTGTTACATTAGTCGTCTCTTTTCTTTCGACAAGATACCCACAGAAGACACAAGCAGATTTACCTACACAGAAAACAGGTAAACATACTGCATCTAATCCCCAGAACACGTCTGAGGGCCATGCCGTGGGAATCTGCGGGCTTGCTTAAACAAAGAAAAAGGGCTGCAAGTTCTTAGCTCACAACCCTATTAACACGTAAATCTCAGTTTTTTCTACCCGTATGGCACGGTTTCATCATGCATATTTACGTAATTTCACTCCGGCTATACTCAAGCCGAGCATGCCAAGCAGAACGGCAGTGGGTACGGGGACAGCCTGCAGGGGCTCACCGTTCAGCGTCATTTCAATCCCGGAGTGGACATCACGCCTTTCCATGTATTTCACGGTGAGGTTGTGGTATCCTGCCTGCAAAGCAGTAATGATTGTCGAGTCGGTCGCGAAGTAGGAAACGTATGGAATCGAGAGTATCTCCTGACCCCACGCCGTGTCGCCATCAAGGAAGACATAGACATCATCGTCGCTCGCCACTGTCAAATTGTCCCCTTCCTCCAGGTAAATCAAGCCCTCGAACAGGGCCGCAAATACGTGATGGGGAGACTGCCCACTCGCATTATCCCCAATGCTCTGCAGGGGATTCCAGTCCTCGCCGCCTGTTGCATGCCCGTCCTTTGAAAGGAAGCCGCCTCTGAGATCAAATGCGCTGATGCCAGGGATGGCATGGTCGGTGAACACGGTTTTCCCCGACGAGCCATCAGCCAGGTACTTGGCGTCCCATGCATCTAAGGGCGTCGCGAAACTTTGCCATGCATCCCATTGATTGGTTTCATAATTGTAGTTGTCGAAATAAGTAATCTCGAATATATCTGCGGCCAATGGTGAGGCGCCGATTAAGAATACGGCAAACACCATACTTATACAAATTTTTCTCACTTTTCCCACCTTTTCTCCTACTGTTAAAAACACAATTTGTTTGGTAGTCTAAAATCTTCCTCGCGCTGGCGTCCTAATTAACCTTCTTTTCGCGCGCACTCCAAGCTTGGACTGAAAAAACGAGCTATCTTGGAGCGAAAGCTTGGGAGTCAAATAAGACAAGCTCAGTCACCATCATCCTTTGACTATAATATATCATAATGGGTAGGTTATGTCAAGTTACTAATCAGTACATAGTATAGGCTACACTTGAGGCACGAAAAAAAGAACGA
>CAZHBL010000234.1:0-7988 GCA_964530105.1 uncultured Pirellulales bacterium
GCAACAAGAACTCTAAGAAAGAATCAAATAATCAATAGATAACCCCAGCGTGGCTTCGCTTCGCTCAGCCGCAACCAAAAAGTTCGTCTTGCAGAAAAGCTTCGTAAGATACTACGAATAAAATGGTTACGATCAGTCAAAACAAAAATAGAGCATAAAAAACAACGTTTTGAAAGATTGTATTATAAATAATTAATAGTAATGATCCCCGATTAACGCCGAAAAACACAGATTTCGATATGCTGTTTTAAAAATACGTAGTCACCACACTTGACAAAAATCATTTGATTCGTGAAAAATAAATGTTGCTTCTCATTATACGGAAAATAAGCTTTTTGGAGGAAAAACTCCATGCGTCTTACAATCTACGGTTTCTGGTCGAAACAAAATCTTGCGGCAAAAGATACGCATAAGATGCGTATGAGAATATTAGCCACTATCTTCTTGAACAGAGACAAGTTTTGAAAGGGTGTTAAGATGAAAAAGATCATTTTAATCTTATTGGTTTTGGGATTAATCACAGGCCCGATACCCAACATTGCAAAGGCTAAGCTGGTGGCATGTTTAGGGGATAGTAACACTGAAGGTTATGGTCTGCCTGATCCGACAAACGACTGCTATCCAGCGCAATTAGAGAGACTTTTACGGCAATTCGATCCAAACTGGGAGACTCGTAATTTCGGTGTTGGCACTACTACTGTCTTGAGCCAAGGCGACTTCCCATACACGGATACGAGTGCTTATGATGAGGCACTTGAATCTGAGCCGGACGTGGTGATTTTATGCTTTGGCCCGAATGAGTCGAGACTCCCTAATCGTGGACAAATCGAAGAGTCCTTCGTTTCAGACTACATCAGTCTTATCGACGCTTTTGCCGCTCTACCTAGCGAACCGGAAATATGGATCTGCTACCCTCTAAAGGCGTTTTCTGAAATGTATACAATCAACGATGAGGTAATCAGGACCCAGATAATTCCACTCATAACGCAGATCGCGTATGAGAAGGAACTTCCGATTATAGATTTCTACACAGCATTCGAGGATTCACAAGACCTCTTCCAGTGGGATGGCATTCATCCAAATCCAGACGGAACCAGGCTGATGGCGGAAATCGTATCTGCTTTTCTCACGGGCATACGAACAAATCCTGACTTGAATAGTGATGGAATAGTGGACAGCGCAGACTTGTGCATAGTGGTTGACAACTGGCTTACGAACGAGCCATCGTGCGATCTTACTCCACCGCCGTTTGGCGATGGCATAGTAGATGTCCAAGACCTGGTAGCCCTTGCCAAATATTTGTTCATCTATCCCAGCACTGTGGCATACTGGAAGCTTGACGAAAGCGAGGGCAATGTAGCCTACGACAGCGCTTCCGTTCATAACGGTACGTTAGTCAACGATCCAGCATGGCAACCTTCCAGCGGTATAGTGGCTGGAGCACTGCTATTCGACGGAATTGATGATTATGTCAGCACAGATTTTGTTTTGAATCCGGTGGAAAACCGGTTCAGTGTTTTTGTTTGGATAAAAAACGCTGCTCCGGGGCAGGTTATTTTGTCACAGACAGGTGGGGCTAATTGGCTTTCCACTGATCCGGAAGGGAGACTAATGACTGAACTAATACCTCCAAAACCTCCACGGAGTACGTCAGACTTGCCGCCTCTAATATCGGAAACCATAATCACCGACGCCGACTGGCATCGCATAGGTTTTGTCTGGGATGGCTCGCACAGAACGCTTTACGCTGATGGTGTCATGATAGCTGAAGACGCCCAGCATGCTTTGGCAGACTCAAATAAAGGTCTATATATCGGCACCGGCGAAGACAAGGAACCTGGAACCTTTTGGTCCGGCCTCATTGACGATGTTCGTATCTACAACGTAGCATTGACAGCGGAAGAAATCGGAACTTTAGCACAGTAGAATATAAATAAGTTCATAATATGAAGCAGCGTTAGCGTTTCTTTTTGGTGGTTAGGAAGTCCACGGCTTCTTTGATGTTCTCGGCCCCGGGTGGATTATTTTGCTGGATTTTTTAGTTTCATGTTGATGTGCATTATTGCTGCTTCGAGGAATTCTTCGCCGGTCGGCTCGAAACCCATTTTTCTGTAAAATCTCCGTGACTCAATGACGTTATTGTTCGAGAATGTATTAATCTTTTTGTTGCGAATGCTATTGAGAAAAGAACCCCCTGCAGTGCAGGGGGCTAAATTTGGGATTTGGGTATGGCGAAAATGATTGGTTTTATGGCGACCTGGACTACTTACGGGACATGGTTGCAGGGGGATGAGAGAGGTTACGTCAAAAATGGAATTACTCTGGGAGCAAATGCACGATTAGAAAAAACCAATAAACGATTGCTAAAGCACGATAAGATAATTATTCCAAAAAACCTTCGTAAAACCGTCGAAAATGCAATCCTTAAAGAAGCTGAGCAAATCGGTCAAAAAATTTATGCGATAGCGATATGCAGTAACCATGTGCATATTGTCGTCGAAAGCACAGACGAGAGGTGCGGGTATTCTGTAGGACGATTCAAAAGGACGGCGACAAAAACATTGAGAGAATACGGATTTGTCGACAAAGTATGGACGAAAGGTTACGACAAAAGGTATTGTTATAATCAGAATGATTTGAAGACAAGAATCAAATACGTTCAGCGCCACAAAGGTTAGCCCCCTGCATCGCAGGGGATTTTATCCTTTAATTTAGATATCATTCATGGCATCGATCATGCTATTGAGATTCGAGGGCTTTGATAATACTTTTTGCTACCTGTTCGGCGAGTAGTTCCGAACCTTTTGGTTTGAAGTGGACGTTGCTGTCCAATTGAATCTTTTTGAGCTGCGGCAGGGCGAATGAGTATAAATCGTTTATCTGGACTCCGTATTTTTTCATAACTTTTTCGGCGGCGCGATTGTATGTTGCGGCATCGCCTTTGGCGCGGAATCCGGTACCATCCGGCACGGGCGTGGTGGTTGCGAAGATTAATTTTGCGCCGGTCTTTTTCAGCCTTTTTACTATCTCATCGAGATTGCGCTCGTATTGGTTGATGGGTATTTGATGTTTGCCGGTTTCGACGGAGGCGTTTCTTCCCTGCTCATCAATGTACTTTAAATCGTGCAGGCCAAAATTGAAATGGATGACGTCCCAGTGGGTGTTGCCCAGCCAGTCGTCTAACTTTTTCAGGCCGTAGGCGGTGTGCTGGGCGTTGCCTTGATTGTGGGTGACGACGGCGATGTCTTTTAATTGCTCCTGGAGCGGTTTGAAGTAGCCGATAGAGATGGAATCACCGATAATCAGTACCTGTGGCAGGGGGGTCGGTTTGAATTCGCCCATCCATGTTTTACCGGTCAGCACGGCGTAAATTACCTTGGCGATGTCATAAGCACCTTCGGCATTTGGGTGGATCTGGTCGGGGAACAGCTCGGATTTATCGCTGAGCGGTTCATATAGATCGATAACCGGGATATGTTTGCTGCGGGCGATACGGTTGATTAGAGGGAGGACCTCGTTTTTAATTATTGTTTCGCTGATTCCCCATCGTTCGCCGTATGCGGGAACCGGCTGACATATCCAAATCCGCGGGCTGCTCGGCAACTCGGCGAAGCGGTCTATCATATCGGCGTAGTCGGCTGCGAACTGGTCTTTGAATTTCCAGTTCTGCGGCTTGGTGTCGTTTGTCCCGAGCTTAATAACAACCACATGGGGATTATAGGCCAGGGCGTCCTTGAATGCCTGCTGGTTCCAGTAGGGCAGGTCGCCTTTTTTGAGCAGGGTTGCGCCGCTGACGCCGAAGTTGTGGACCTGCCACTTTTTGCCGAGCATCCGGCCTAACTGGGCCGGGTAGCTGTCTTTGAGACGATTTTTGATCGAATAGCCGTAAGTGATGCTGTCGCCGATACACGCGATGCGAATCGTTTCGCGGTAATCTTCGGTGCGTATCGGATTGACGCGGTCGTAGCTTGTGCAGCTTAGCGTCGGCAGAGAAAAGATAACTATTGCGGCGATGATTCTCAGAACATGTTTGCTCATAATGTTTACAGCTCCTTTCTTTTGTTTTCAGCAGCCGTGCCGGCTTATACAGCCGTGTTGAATTATTACTGTTCGTTTAGTGTGACAGGTTCGGAGCCCGGAGCAGCGAGCCCCCGGCGTTGCAGCAGGGAGCCTTCGAGCCTGTAAAGGGTCACCAGCGCCTTTAGATAATTTGCGACAGCCTGTATCTCGGCGATCTGGCTGGCGACGAAGTCACGCTGGGCCTGGCCGACAAGCAGGGAGGTGGACTTACCAACGCGGAATTTTTCGGTCTCGGCGCGAAGTTTTTCCTCCTGGAAATTGCGTGTGGCGGTGGTGGCGGAAATCTGCTCTTGCGCCCGTGTCACCTCGATATACGCCGAGCGTACGTCGATCTGGATGAGTTGCGATAGGTTTTCGAGGGCCTTTTGGAGTTGCTGCTTGCCGGCGACGGCGCGGGTGTACCTGGCGCGGGCGCTTCTGTTCATGGGCGAGTCTTCAAAAGCCAGACCCCAGGTAACATCGTAGCTGTCCTCGTCTATGTTATTCAGCGCCCTGTCGAAGGTGTTGGCGTAGCCGCTCTTGCCGAAGGAAATGAAAGTGTCCATTTTAGGCAGGAGGCCGTTTTTAGTACGTACGACTTCGAGGTCGCCGCGTTTTATCTGCAGCCGGGCCTGGTTTAGGTCGGGACGCATCCGCAGTGCGACCTGGACGTGCTGGTCGACGTCGTCGAGCTGAAAGTCGGGCAGTGTTGTGTCGTACTGGAGGTTGACGTCCCTGTTCCAGTCGATCCCGCCGGACGAGTTCAGGAGCCGGAGCAGGCCGAGGCGTTCCTTTGCCAGGGTGCTACGGGCGTTTATGAGGTTCTCGCGGCCGAGTGCTACCTCGGCCTGTGCCGCGGCGAGTTCGGTCTCGGCAAGGTCGCCGATTATGATTCGCTCTTCGGCTTCAGTCATTTGCTTTTCGGCGAGCTTCAGCGAGTCGGTGTAGATTTCGATCTGTCGCTGGGCAAGGGCGTAATCCCAGAACTTGGACTCGACCTGATCGAGAACGATTTCGGTGAAGCCCCGCAGCTCGTATTCCGAGATGAGCGTATCGAGCCTGGCCTGATTGACGCGAGCCATATTGGCCCGGACATCCATGCCCCGCAGAAGCGCCTGGGTGACGCTAACGCCGATACGGTTGGAGGTGAAAGTGTCGCTGTAGAGGGACGAGTCGGTGTAGCTCGTGCCGGCCTCGAAGTCGAGTGCCGTGCCGGTGGGAAAGAGCTTTGCCAGTGTAATCGAGCCGGTAACCGAATCCACTATTTGACTTTCGGTGGTAGTGAAGCCGGCGCGTGAAAGCCTGTCGCCGACGGTCCTTCTGCTGGATACCTCGGGGCTGATAAGCGGGTCAAAAACGGCAAGCTCCTCCTGCACGAAAGTTCGCTGAATTTCCGGGTTCATTCTTTCGACTATGAGCGACTGGTTGTTCTCCATGGCCAGCAGAATCGCCTCGTGGATTCCAATTGTCAGGGGGCCTTTGGCGACGTCAGCATCGTTTGCGTCGGCGGGCCCGCCCGGTAGTGACTCAGGCGGCTGCTCAGGCGTGACGACTTTTGGCGAAGGCTCGACGTTATTGGAATAATTTTCCTGATATTGTGATGCGCAGGAGCACAGTAGCAGGATGCAGCAGAATATCATGAACGTTTTTTTCAATGATGCAGGCATTTTTCGATATTAATCAATTTTCAGTATTTGCCGTTTCAATTTTGCCGGCGGACGTCGCTCCGGGTCTGAGACGTTCGAAAATCGAGTAAACCACGGGGACAAACACAAGCGTAATCAGAGTTGAACTGAGCAGACCCCCGATGACAGCTCGTGCCATCGGAGCCTGGGCCTCGCCGCCTTCGCCGAGCCCGAGTGCCAGCGGTATCAGGCCGATAATGGTGGTCGTGGCCGTCATGAGTATCGGGCGAAGCCGTCTTCGGCCCGCTTCTTCTATGGCCTCGCGAAGGGCCATGCCGAATTTGCGGCGAAGCAGATTCGTATGGTCCACGAGAAGAATCGCGTTATTGACGACAATTCCCTCCAGCATGATACATCCGATAAAGGACTGGACATTGAAAGTCGTCTTGGTCAAAAAGAGCATAACAATAACCCCTATTCCGGCCAGGGGCACCGAAAACATTACGACGAACGGATCGCGCAGTGACTCGTACTGGCAGGCCATGACCATATACACCAGTATGACCGCCAGGATACAGCTCAGCATAAGCTCGTGAAACGATTTTTGCTGCTCTTCATAGTCGCCGCCGAAGGTGATACTGAAATCGGGCGGTACGGGGACATTTCGAAGCAAGCCGCTCAGCTCGTCCAGAACCGAGCCCATGTCCCTTCCGCTAATATCGGCCGAGACGTTGACAAGGCGTTCCTGGTCTTTTCGCTCGATCAGCACAGGGCCTTTTCGGGGCCCGACGTCTACGACGTTTCTGAGGACGACGGGCTCGCCGTCCGAGTTGGTTATCGTCAAATCGAGAATGTCCCTGAGGTCCATCTGCTCAGCGTCACGTAATTTTACGAGGATGGCGAATTCATCGCCGGCTTCGCGGTAGTAGCTGGCCCTGGTTCCGGAGATAATTGTTTGAAGTGCGTTTGCTATTTTTGAGACGGTCAGCTTCATGTCGGCTGCTTTCTGGCGGTCTATGAGAATGAGCTCTTCGGGGCTGCCCGACTCCCGGCTTATTCTCGCGTCGGTAATGCCCTCGACCGATTCGACAATCTCTTTGACCTGGACGGCCAGGCTGTCGGCCATCTGCAGGTCGTGGCCCCGAACTTCGACCTGGACCTTGTCGGCCCCTGATGTGCCAAGGCGAAGCAGGAATAATCCCTGGCCTGCGCGAGTTCGGACAATGACGCCCGGTATTGCGCTGAGCTTGCCTCGCAGGTCATCAGCGATTTGCTCACTGGTCCTCGTTCGCTGGGACTGAGGTTTGAGAGATATGCGGACTTGGCCGGTATGGCCTCCCGAGCCGTGCCATCGTGAGCCGCCGACGGTTGTCACGATGTTTTGTATTTCAGGCACGGATTCATTGACTATTTTCTCGATGACCTTGAATTTTTCATCCAGGAGATTCAACCTGGTGCCGACCTGCATTTCGGCCTCGACCCGGACCTCACCCTCATCGGAGCTCGGCATAAGCTCGACGCCGATATACGGAGTAAACATCAGGCTTGCAGTCAGCAGCAACACGGCGACAATCACGACGAAGGCGCGATTTGCCAAAGCCAGGTGGAGGAGTTTTTTGTAGCCGTTCTCCAGGGCCTTGAAGAATCGCCCGCTCAATTCGAATACCCTGCCCCGAAAAGTGTGCCTGAATTTATCATCTGTTGGAGCGGCGGGCAGAATCCTTGCCGAAAGCATGGGGACCACGGTAAGTGCCACGGTGAGAGAGCACAGCAGCGAGAAACTGACTACGATTGAGAGCTGCTTGAACATCACGCCGGACATCCCTCTTACGAAGATCAGCGGCAGGAAAACCACCATGGTCGTCAGTGTGCTGGCGATTACCGCGGCGGTGACTTCCTCTGCGCCGTTTACGGCGGCGCCCTCCAGCGGGTCGCCGGATTCCCTCATACGAAAGATATTTTCGAGCACGACGATCGCGTTGTCGACGAGCATACCGATACCAAGAGCCAGGCCGCCGAGTGTCATGATATTCAGCGTAAAGTGGCCGAAATATAAAAGCGCGAAAGTAGCAATAATCGAAACCGGGATGGCTGTGGCAATAACGATGGTGCTGCGAAAATTACGCAGAAACAGAAGCAGCACAACGATGGCAAGCAATCCGCCGTATATCGCGGAAGAGCCGACGTTGGTAATGGAGCGCTGGATGTAATCGGAGGTGTCGATAATCGGTATGATTTTAATCTGCGGGATATCGCGGTTGATGCGTTCGAGCTCGGCGAGTGCTCCGCGGGCGACCTCGACCG
>CAZHBL010000235.1:0-7949 GCA_964530105.1 uncultured Pirellulales bacterium
TTAGCCATAATTGCCGTTTATCTTGATTTAGTTTTATTCTAAACAGTAACACGGTTGTCATCAAAGAATTTCTGCCTTACCTTCAAAGAATTGTAGCCCTTGCTAACATCTGTGTTCACTCGTACAATACTATTAGAAATTGTACGAATTGGTGGTTTTTTGCTTGTATGATTAGGTAAATATCTTTATCGAATGATACGGAACTTGATTTCTTTTGCTTAAGATAAGATTAGCAGAAAAATGTCAGACGTCCATGACTCTAAAACAGGATAGTCTTGAAAAACTTACAGTAATTCCAAAGTCTTTCCCATTTAACGAAGGCTCCCTTAGAAAGTGTGGCCTGTTGGCGCAAGTGAAAAGGATTTCTAAATTGCAGGAACCAGCAATGAGATTCCGGTGAAATGATTAGTTCTGATAACAATCCTTCATATCTTAAAAATGAAAGGTGGTGTATCCTATGCCTGGAAATCCGGAAACCCAGAAAGAAATATTAAAACAGCTGCAGAAGCAGGAGATTCCAGGATATAAAATAGAAGGGATCCTCGGTTCCGGCGCAATGGCGACAGTATTCAGGGGCAGGCAGATTAGCCTTAACAGGATTGTTGCAATAAAGGTCTTGAGAAGCAGATTGGCTAAAAACGAAAATTATGTCAGACGCTTTCATATTGAAGGACGGTCGGCTGCGAAGCTGAATCACCATAATATCGTAAGCGCAATCGATGTTGGTCAAGCGGGTGAATACCATTATTTTGTGATGGAGTATGTCGAGGGTGACACAATCGATGCTGCCCTGAAGCAAGGAAAGGTATTTGAAGAAAAAGAGGCACTCAATATCATTATTCAGGTTGCAAGGGCCCTTAAGCATGCCCACGAACACTGGATCATCCACCGTGATATCAAGCCCAAGAACATAATGATTACCAATGAGGGCGTGGTTAAGCTGGCTGACATGGGCCTTGCACGGGAGCTTACTGACATTGCTGCTATAGAAGCTGAGAAGGGCCAGGCATGGGGAACCCCTTATTATATAGCGCCCGAACAGATAAGGGGCAAAATAGATGTTGATGGAAGGGCTGACATATACAGCCTCGGGGCAACCCTTTACCATATGGTGACAGGCAGAGTCCCATTCTATCATGAAGACAAAAGAAATATAATGAATATGCATCTACATACAAGTCTTACCCCGCCGGACCATATAAACAAAAAGCTGTCAATCGGAATTAGTGAGATGATCGAGATAATGATGAAGAAGAACCCAGAAGACCGCTACCAAAACATCAAGATTCTTATTGAAGACATAGAAAGCGTCTTGAAAGGGAACCCACCTATCAGGGCCCATCAAAGTATTGATGTTGACAGTTTCTCACCGCTGGCTAGCGGGGATTTTGTCCCGTCTGAAATGAGTGCCTTGGAATATGAAATTATAATAAGGCGGCAAAGGATTGCATTGATATTGTGCGTTGTTTCATTGGTGATTCTCATATTGATAATCTTCCTGATGTTGCTTCTGTGAATGGATTTTTGATGAAAAGAAAAATAGGCGCCCACGGACGATAATTGGGCCATTTTCTGTGTGCCATATCACTCTGTCTTAGCTTCTGTTTTCGGCAGTTTTGCTCGCCATTCTTCGGCTTTTTCTGGCTTGTTCCAGGCTTCGTAGAGGGCGATCATGTTATTCATCGATTCTATCGTGTGTGGGTGAGTGTCACCGAGTTTGAGACGGCGGCCTGCGATGGCTTCGAGAAAATATTTCTCCGCTTCTTCGTAACGCTCTTGCTCTTTATATAGCACTGCTAATTCGTGCATGGACTCGAAGCACGCGGGATGATTATTGCCCAGCTTATGCTGCCTGCCGTCTAATGCCTGGCGGAGCAAGGATTCTGCTTCCTTATATTGCTTTTGCTCTCTGCGGAGGACGCCAAAATCGTTGATGGTCTCCAGCGTCTCTGGGTGGTCGTCACCCTTCTTTTCCCTTCTGCCCTCCAATGCTTTCTCGAATAGGTGCTCGGCTTCACTGGCCTGGCCCTGCTTAGTGCGAACTACGGCTAAGCCGCTCATGGCCATTAGCATATCAACATGGTCTTTGCCGGGAAGCTCGCGCGGGATTCGCTCTATCGCCTCTTCGAAAAGTGATTCTGCTTCCTGATAACGCCCCAGGTCCAAGTATGCCTGGGCCAGAAGCGGCACCAGAACTAACGGCTTTTCGTAGTCCTGCAGTTTGGCAAGCATTTGCCCCGCTTCTTGATACCGGCCCTGGGCCTGATATATTCGGGCCAAGCCAAAAGTACACCCCATCATCTTGTCTTGGCTTATGCCTTGTCCATTTCTGAATTGCGGATTCATCATTTCCAAATTGATGCGTTTGGTATCCTCGTATCGGGCTTGCATATAGTAAGCTTCAGCAAGTTTCCCCTTTATCCAGGGATACCCACTCGTATATATTTCGTCCGCCTTTTCTCTCTCCTGCACGATCTGTTGGAATAGTGGCTCGGCTTTGCCGGGGTACCCTGAACGAAGATAAGCGAGTCCAAGCTGGGTCATGATACCATAGCGGGTTATTGTAGGCGGCGTGGCACCATGTTCTATGTAGATCTCTCGTACGCGTTCCATGTGGGCAATCTGCTTCCTGGAGTAGCTGAGTGCCTTGATTAGCATCCCCAATCTGTAACGAACCAATAGCTCGGTTAGGGGCTGGTCCTTGAACACACCTTCATCGAGCTTCGCAGCGGCAGCGTCGAACAAATCGATCGCCATGGCGTCACGACCCATGACTTGCGCGGCATAACCCAGGACGTCCTCCGTGAGAAAATTCACAATGGCGTCTGATCTTTGGGCTTGACTCTGGGCTTTATCACGTTGTGCCTCGGCAATCTGCTGCTGTTTGTTAGCTTCAGAGCGAGCGCGGGCCTGCCCCATAGCAAAGATCGTTGAAACATAAATCCCAGCTAACAGGACTATCAATACCGCTGCGATGCCGGTTACCAGCGCTTTATGTCGTTGGATGAACTTCTTAACTCGGTATATAGTGCTTGGTGGTCCGGCAATCAAAGGAGCACCCTTCAGGTAGTTCTCGATGTCGTCGGCCAGTTCCGATGCCGAGCGGTAGCGCTCGGAGCGTTCCTTCCGCATCGCTTTGAGGGGAATCCATTCGAGTTCTTTATGCAGGCGTCTGGCCAGAGTTCCAACCTCGGTCCGGCGTTTCTCAGCGACATCTTTGGCCTCATTACCGAGCTTCGTCAGGCGGGTGCTGGGAGTTTTGGGATCGGTTTCGCGGATCGTCCTGCGGATTTGGTCTATCCCACCTTCCCGAAGCGTTTCAGACTCGAAAGGTAAAACGCCGGTCAACAGGACATAGAGCAGCACCCCTAACGAATAGACATCCGAGCGGGTATCGATGTCCTCAGAAGCCATATCGGCCTGCTCCGGACTCATATACTCCGGCGTGCCGAGTAATTGGGTATCTTCAGTGGCAATCGTGCGCTCGGTAAGCGGCTTGCCGGTGGCCTTAGCGACGCCGAAGTCAATAATTTTCGGTATGGCCCGGTCATTTTCCACCGAAACCAGAATGTTCGACGGTTTTATATCTCTGTGGATGATTCCTTTCTGATGGGCATGCTGTACGGCCTGACAGACCTGCACGAACAGGCCAAGCCGTTCCTCTATTGTGAGTTTGTAATGGTCACAATAATCGGTGATTGGTGTCCCTTCAATATACTCCATAACAAAATATGGTCTATCGAGTTCTGTCGTGCCGCCACCGTAAACATGAGCAATATTCGGATGGTCCAGCCTGGCAAGTGCCTGCTGCTCAGCCTCGAACCGCGCCATTACACGCTTAGAGTCCATACCCGGTTTGATGATCTTTAAGGCGACCGGGCGCTGGACAGGATATTGTTGTTCGGCCAGATATACTATCCCCATACCACCTTCGCCCAGGACTTTGATGATCCGGTAGCCATCGATTCTGGTTTGAAGTCTTTCAATGACCTGGTCTTTGGACGTGATAGAATCACTGCTAACAGGAGAATCTACCACATCTCCCTGGGCTTCACTAAGATCCTGTTCATCCTCGCCTATCGACAGCAGACGAGATATCTTTTCCGGATCCTTGCCAAATATAGGTTGCTTTGCCATGATTATCAATCCAATCAAAATATGTCTTTAAGGGTAATCAGGCCCCATTCTATATTTAAATACCGAGATAAATTCTAATCCTGCCGACTTTTTTGAAAAAATCGTTTAATCTGCACTAACTCTTCCGGCATATCTTCATCAGAGAGCACTGAGCGACGCACATGCTGCTCCAGGGTGCCCCTGAAAATCTTCTTGACCGTACCTATCATGTGGACGCCTTAGTGGTATTCTCGATCCCAAGTCTTTCACAAATATCATTCAGAGCAGGCGGATCATGGCCATCCAGAATTGGCCCCAGTATCCTTTCCTGGAATGCTCGCCAATGAACCGTCAGATGGCGCTGCCTGCACGTTGCCTCTACTTCTTCAAGGACCTCTTCCAGCAGTGTGGATACCCACGCATAGTTAAAGGCACCCTCCGGACTTAATGCCGCATCTGCCTTATCAATATCCGGCACATCTATATTTTCGAGCGGCACAAGCTTGGCCCTCGGAATTCTTTTCCGGGCAGTTTGTTTCTGCTGTATCTGAATGAGATATCGGTTCAGGGCTACTAAGAGAAAGGTGCGGAATCGTCCTCTGGCTTGATCGGCCTTATCAAACAGGTCTCGACCTAATACGACCTGGTGAAAGAAACCTTGTGTAAGGTCTTTGGCTTGCTCATTGTCGTGCCCCTGGTGGCGAAGATAACAATAAACTGGTTTCCAGTACTTGTTGATCAATAAGCCGATCAGGGCCTGATTCTGGCGGTCAGCCGATCCGACCTGCTCAATAAGAGACCAATGGGTTGTAAGGAATGCCCCCGCAACTCCACCGATATCCGTATAAGGATCATGTTTCATACCTGAGGGCTCCTGCATTGCTGCAACCTACATTATAAAGCATTTTGCAGCGAATTCAAAGATAACAATCCATAAAAGCGTATTTTTAACGCTTAATCCTGAGGTTCCTGCCTTGAGGAGCACCGAAAAGTAACAGTTAATTAGGGCCTGCCCGAATGGATTTTTCAAAAAAATTTCGGAATTTTGGCAGGATCGAGAAATTCTTCGGTTTTTAAAGGTAGAAGCATGCTTACAAACATTTATTGAGTTTAGTGAATTTGATGAAAGGAGAAAAACCATGAGTACGAAAAATGACAGAATTAGATTAGTAGTAGTTGGAATTGTGGTCGCTATTATGCTTTGTGGCGGAAGTGCTAAAGCAGATTTCACCTTCGGAACACCTAAAAATCTTGGCATGTCAGTCAACAGTGGGAGGTCTGACTTATCACCTTGCATCTCTGCCGACGGATTAGAGCTTTATTTTGACTCGAACCGAAATGGCGGTTATGGTAGTTATGATATATGGGTATCCACTCGCCCAACGGCAGAGGATGAGTGGGGCGAATCCAACAATCTTGGCGAACTTATTAACACAGATGTAGAGGATGCGAATCCTACATTATCAGCGGACGGTCTGGAATTGTACTTTAATTCGTTTCGGACTGATGGTCTGGGTGGGGCTGACCTTTGGGTGACAAGACGTGCAACAAAAAGCGATCCATGGGGATCGGCGGAGAATCTTGGCCCACCTATCAATAGCGAGGCTGCCGAATCAGCTCCAAGCATTTCGGCAGATGGATTGGAACTCTATTTCGATTTTTACGATCCATGCCTGCCCGATGATGATCCGAGCCAGGGATTTTATGTATCAAAACGTGAGAAGACAGATTCCCCTTGGGGGGAACCAGTTACTCTTGGTCCTGTTATAAATAGTTGGCCAATTCAATGGGAAATCAATATTTCCAGCGACGGACTTCTAATGTCGTGGGCAGATTTCTGGGATGGTGATCCTCGTCCAGGTGGATTCGGTAATACCGACCTGTGGTTCAGCGGACGCTCAACAAAAGACGGCCAGTGGTGCGAACCCGTTAATCTCGGGCCGGCTATCAACACCTTATGCGCTGAGGTCGGCCCGGCTATCTCAGCGGATGGCTCTACACTCTACTTCTCCTCAAAGCGATTTTACGCGGCTTGGTTAGGTCACTATCATATTGCGCACGACATATATGAGGCTCCCATCCTTCCTATGGTTGACTTCGATGGTGACGGAATAGTGGCAATGAAAGACTTGCTTTTGCTTATTGAAAGCTGGGGCACCAACGATTCGCAGTGCGATATAGGCCCGAAACCGTGGGGCGACGGTGTAGTGGATGCTGCTGATTTGGAGGCCCTGATTAAATACTGGGGGCAGGATGTGACCGGATTAGTGGCGCACTGGAAGCTTGATGAGACAGAAGGCATAATAGCCTATGATAGTGCCGGTAACAACGATGCCAACCTGATTGGCGATCCGGTCTGGCAATCCGCCGGCGGTTGGGTGGATGGCGCACTTGAGTTGGATGGTATTGATGATGGTATCGAAGCCGATTTTGTCCTCAATCCTGTGAAAAGTCCATTCAGTGCTTTCGCCTGGGTGAAGGGTGGGGGCTTGGATCAGGTCGTCATTTCTCAGGCGAAAGGTGAGTTCGGTAGAGGCGTTAATTGGCTTAGGGCCGATCCCACCACAGGCAATTTGATGACTGAGTTGAAGTGCTTCAATGAGAATATGGTTCCCGGAACCGATCTACTCTCTTCGATACAAATCAACGATGGGCAGTGGCACCATGTGGGTCTCGTTTGGGACTTGTTTGGTACGAGAATTTTATACGTCGATGGGATTGAAGCGGCCAAGGATACTATGCAGGAGGGCTCTTTCGGTTTCGGCGAGGATGGCGGTATCAATATCGGTTTCCAGGCGTCTATTCTCCACCGAACCGGCTACTGGTCCGGCCTAATCGACGACGTTCGTATCTACGACAGGGCACTGACCCCGGAACAGATTGCGGAGTTGGCACAATAGGCCACCTCAGAAAGAAAAAAACGCCTGAAAATAATTAAAGGGTTGATAACGAGAGTAAGTTATCAGCCCTTTTCTTTGAACACGTCCACCTATGAAAAGCTAAAAGTCAAACACTTAAATTCCAATTGCTCAAGAAAATTTTCTTTGTAGCATTCATGTCACGAGGCATAGATCAATGTCACTTGCTAATTGACGTTGTCCATTGAATCCGTTGCTGATACGAAATTCCTATAATAAATTTGCTTTTAGGTAAAATATAAATATCCAAATATGCTCGTTTCGGGAAAAATCAGTATCTGTGGTGTCAAAATGGTATCATTATGTCACCACGTAAATTGTGGTGTTTTTCGACTCCCGAAGAAGATGACTTTTCGAATAATACTGGTATTTTACAACTCACGAAAAAAAACTATTTTTGAGGGTGGCGTGCACAGTTCGATCTGATTTGGTTGGCTGGTAAGACAGTCTGGAAGATGGAAAACCGAATCTATAATCATGTGTAAAGTATAATAATGTGTAATTATATTTACAGAGTGTTAAAATGCAAGAATGATACAATGACTCCTAGAATCGATTCCGTTTTGTATTGTATATTCATACTACAATCTAAAAAAAAGGAGAACAAAATGAGTTATCGGCCATTTTATAGCGTGGTTTGGCTAATTATTGTCACGACTTTTTCTTTGTCCATCTATTCAACTGAGCTATCGGCGGCAGATGAATGGGTTCCCGGAATTCAAGAGCTGTATCGGCTCGACCGACTGGCTATGCTCAGGAATTCAATCGAAGTAGCATCTATTTCCAGCTATGACCGGACAGGCGGAAATAACGATGGCTTCGGCGGACAGTATTCCTTCATACGCAAAGAAAAAGACGGCCTAGTACTATAACGCTACAAGGAATTCCAGTGACATTTGCGTATGTTTTTCAATT
>CAZHBL010000236.1:0-7942 GCA_964530105.1 uncultured Pirellulales bacterium
CGGCTTTTCCGAAATTGCCGGATAAGGATTCGCTGAAAATCAAGTAAGCCGGCTTAACGCGAATCTCAAACCCGAACCTTGAGCACAGGTAAAAGGAAATAAATTGAACAGGCGTAATCAGACAAGACGCGATTTATTGAAAACCCTGGGGCTGGGAGCTGCATCGCTGGCTTTGCCGAGATACTTGAAAGCTGCCGAACAAGATCTTTCCCGACCAAATATAATCCTTATCATGGCCGACGACCTGGGATATTCCGATATAGGTTGTTACGGCGGAGAAATCAGGACACCGAATATCGATGCACTGGCGGCAGGCGGAATGCGGTTTACTCAATTCTATAATTGCGCCAAATGCAGCCCCACGCGAGCGACTCTTCTGACCGGCCAGTACGACCAGGCCGTGGGAGTCAACAAAATGGAGAACGGAGCCACTTTCGCCGAGATTCTCCGCCCCGCCGGCTACCGCACAATCATCTCCGGCAAATGGCATCAGAAACCACTGCCCACTACTCGCGGGTTCGACAGGTACTTCGGCCTGGCGGATGGATGCTGTAACTACTGGAATCCCGGCGTCGAAGCCAGACCGGGAGAGCCAAAGCCCGGCCGGAAGATTGCCGGGCCGCGCCGTTGGGCCATTGAAGGCAAAGCGATTATGGGATACACCCCAGAAGACAAGAATTTCTATACGACCGACGCCTTTGCCGATTACGCCATTGCACGGCTCGAAGAATATAAAAATGAAACCAAACCGTTCCTGTTGTACTTACCTCAGACGGCGCCGCATTATCCGCTGCATGCCTGGCCCGAGGATATCGCCCGGTATCGTGGCAAATACAAAATCGGCTGGGACGAGCTTCGCCGGCAGCGCTACAAGCGGCAGATAGAAATAGGCATGTTTGATCCTAAATATGAGATGTCCCCGCGTGATGAGCGTGTCCCGAGTTGGGATTCACTCAGTGATTCTCAGAAGGACCGGTTCGATCTGAAAATGGCGGTTTACGCCGCGATGATCGGCCGCATGGACCAGGCGATAGGCAGGGTCTTTGCCAAGGTAAAAGAAATCGGTAAATGGAAGAACACACTTATTCTCTTTCTCGCCGACAACGGCGGCTGCCCAGAAACACCCGATACGACTCCGGACATACCGCCGGGACCTGTTGAAAGCTATCGCTCGGTCGGTCCTGAGTGGGCCAATGCCAGCAATACGCCATATAGAAAATACAAGTCCACCGACTACGAGGGAGGCAACCACACTCCTTTCATAGCCTACTGGCCCGGGGTTATCAAACCGGGCACTATAACCGGCCAGGTGGGACATATAATTGATATTATGCCAACGTTCATGGAATTAGCCGGCGCTGAATATCCCGACCGAATAGACAACAGAAAACTCAAGCCCCTTGTGGGTAAATCATTACTTCCAATATTCCGGGAAAAACAAAGGCAGGGTCATGATGTGCTGTACTGGCAATATGGCCAGGCCAAAGCCATCCGGACAGGAGATTGGAAACTCGTTAAATACGGCAAAGCGAACTGGGAACTCTATGACCTCGAAAAGGACCGGACGGAACTGAATAACTTAGCTTCACAGCATCCACAGAAAGTAAAACAAATGGTCGGCATGTGGGAAGACTGGTGGAAAAAGTGTCGGGAATAAGAAATTTATGGTATCATTGGGCAGGTGAAACATTAACAACAATTTGATAAGGAGCAAGCAAAATGAAAGTACAGAGACACACCGAATATTTTATCGCTATTGTTGTATTGCTGGCGGTCACATCGGCCGTATGGGCGGATTCTTATATGGGTGAATATAAGGGAACGTTTTATCCGGATGGCATGACAACGATGAAGGCTTTCGCTCAGGTAATTGCAGAGGGTGACGATGTGTATTACCGCATTGTAATAAAGGCGACGCCGAATGAGGAAAACCAGGACGGCGCGAATATCGAGATTTACGGCAACAGGCAGGGTTCGACCGTTTACATTGGTGACAGAGCGGGCGGATACCACTGGGCAGGACAGATTCAAAACAGGCATTTATCTGTGCGCTCTGAGTACGGGCAGCACTTCGAGCTGGATAAATTCGAGCGCAAGTCGCCGAATGAAGGTTTGAAACCGCCCCAGGATGCGATTGTGCTGCTTCCATTCAAGGAAGGCGTAAAGGCAGACATGAGCGCTTGGACAAATTCAGATTGGAAGAGCCTCGACAATGGAGTTATGCAGGTGAACAAGGGAGATAACGAGACGAAAGAGCAGTTCGGCGATATCGAGAATTTTCACCTGGAATTCAAGCTGCCTCTGGAGCCGAACAACCGCGGGCAGGGACGCGCCAACAGCGGAGTGTACTTTGCCGGCCAGTTCGAAGTGCAGGTGCTGGATTCGTTTGGTCTTGTGCATACTTCCGGCGACTGCGCGGGTCTTTACAATGTTGCCAGGGCTAAGGTGAACGCGTGCCTGCCGCCGGAGACGTGGCAGACTTATGATGTCACATTCCATGCTCCACGACTCAATGCCGACGGAAGTATCAAAGAGAATCCACGTATCACTGTCTATCAAAACGGTATAAAAGTGCAGGACGATGTTGAGATTCCGTATTCAGGAAACAGATGGAGGGGAAAAAGCGAAGCCACCGGGCCGATCCATCTGCAGGATCACGGACATCCGATTCAGTATCGCAATATCTGGCTTGTCAAAGGCAAATAATCAACATCGACAGGCAATAACAACAGGTAGGGTGTGCAAATTCCGTTTTGCACACGCGGCAAAAAGCAAATAGACGCGTGTGCAACAAGTTGCACACCCTACGAAGCTTATACATTATGACGATGCGCCATGATTAATAATACTAAGGTTGGACGTTTCCTGATACATGCGCGGTGTTCTCAGGAATCTGTGGCGCCGTAGACAGCATGTTATTGACGATCATAATGCCTTTTCCGCCGGTAACTTTAAGTGAAATAGATTCGGCGTCCGGGCGATTGTCACTAATCAGGCAGCCGGAGATTCGACTGTTAGTTACGTCTTTTAGCAGCAAACCGACATTGTCACAGTCGAGAATCGTGCAGTCGGTGACATTCATGCGTTTGCAGTTTTCAATTGTCACTCCGGCCGGGGCCTTCCGTACGTTGGTGACATGCAGGCCCGAGAGCGTGCAATCGGCGCTGTTACGAATGAGAAGGTTGTTTCGGGCATCGAGGCTGTCGCCGTAATCGTAGCGTGGATTGCGGTCGAAGTTATTTGCACCGACAATGATATTGGAACAATCTTCAATCAGAAGGTTGTGAGTGTAGCCCATCCAAAACGTGTTACCGGTAAGGACAACGCCCCGGCAGTCTTTTAAATGAACGTTAACTTTGACGTCACTGAGGACATTACCGGTGATGGTAACGTTGCCTTCACGAACGGACTTGCCGTTGCGGTCGGGCTTGCTCCTGCCGATTATACGAATGTTTGCCGAATCCGTCGAAGGGCTGTTATGCTGAATCGTACAGCCTGTGATGGCCACCTCGCCCGTCCCGTAAGTGCTGTCGGCGCTATCTATCAGGACGTTTGCGGTTGACGGCGTTTCGGTACTCATATTGCTTTCGATATCGCAGCCGGTAATTTGAATGTTGCGAACGTTGCCGCCGCGCGACACGATGCCGCCTCGGCGATTATAACTTATATGGCAGCCGATTATGTTCGACTGGTGCAGGTTGACATTGTCGTAAAAAATGCCGATGCCGCGGTTCTCGTAAAGGTGACAGTTGGAAATTATCAGGTTGCGGTTGTTGCCAGTAAGATGGATGCCGTGCAGGACGCCGCGTATATGCACTCGCGTAATCGTCAACTCCATGGTCCCGACGGCCTCGATACCAACCGCCTCCGGATGGCCGCCGTCGATTGCGATTCCATCCACGAGCGGCATGCGTTGCTGCTCCCAGACGTTCTCTGCGAAGTCCTCCGGGTCGGCCGACTTGAAATGTGTACCGACAAACTTCAGGGCGGGACCCGGACCGGCCATAATAATTCGCGCTATTCCATCGCCGCTGAACGACGTGTAACCGACCTTGTCGAGATTTATCACAATCGGTTTTGTGATACGGTAGATACCTCTAAGGTGGATGGTACCTGCACCTGAATCGACGGTTTTCTGGATCGCGATGGTGTCATCAGATACGCCGTCACCGATGGCGCCGAAGCTGCGAATGTCGCCTTGAATTGCTTGTTGGGCACTGCTGCCAATTGCAAGACCGGCAAGTAATACTAAAACCGTCAGAGCGATTTCTCGCTTGTTAAGAAACATGGTCATCTCCTGAACAAAATGTAAAATCCTCATATTCCAACTGCCGCCCCGGCGATGAAATCCCGCCGTCTCATAGGCTCACTCCCGTATACTTAATCTTATCTATATTGTCCAGCCTTCGCGGTAGTGAGGCTTGACGAATTTGTTGGCTTCGGGGACGTTCGTGATTTGCATGTTCTTCCAGTCGAAGTCCAGTTTCCTGCCGGAACGCAGCGCGACATTACCCATCAGGACAAATTCGGTAAGTGGCCCGGAGTAATCGAAATGCGTGCTCGGCCTGCCTTTGCCCCGGCAGCCGTCGAGCCAGTCGCGATGATGCCCCTTGACACGGGGCAGGCTCTTGGGCGGCTTGCGATAGGCCCGCATTTTTGTTTCGGGAATTATACGCGGAGACCTCGACCAGCCGCCGCCCAGGATGGAACCCTTAGTCCCGACGAACAGGATGCCGTGCTCGCCGAGGCTTCTGCCTTCTTCCAGTTCCGCAGGACGCGGCGGCATAACTCCGCCTTCGTACCAGGTGACGCGAACCGGCCCCATACCGGCCCGGGCCGGGAAATCGAAATACATTAGCGACGCCGCCGGACATGTCTCTTCGGTTGTGCCGTAGGAGCTGGCCTCGACACTGAATGTCGTGCACTGGTCCAGTTTAAGCGCCCAGAAAGCCGGGTCAAGGTGATGGCAGGCAAAGTCACCTATCGTGCCGGAGCCGAACTGCCACCATGCTCGCCAGCGAACCGGTGCGTAGTCGGGATGATATGGGCGAGCGGGCACCGGCCCGAGCCATCGCTGCCAATCGAAGCCTGCCGGTACGGGCGGCGTATCTTTGGGCCGGCCGGTGAGACTTGTCCAGCGGCGAGCCCCGGTGCTCGTCCAGGCATGCACATCGTGCACATCACCAACAGCGCCGTCCCAGATCCATTCGCATGCAAGACGGATATCCTCGCTGGAGTGCCCGAAATTACCGAGCTGGGTAGCGACACCGGCCTTGCGGGCGGCTTCGGTGACAACACGGGTCTCGTAAACGGTGCGGCAGAGGGGTTTTTCGCAGTAGAGGTGCTTACCTTTGGCGATGGCAGCCAGGGAAATCACGGCATGAGCATGGTCCGGGGTAGCGAGCAGGACGGCGTCGATGTCTTCGGTATCGAGCATTTGATTGTAATCGCGGTATGTCGGGCAGGGTCGCCCGTACTGCTTTCGGACCAGTTCTACTGCCGGTTTCATTCCGGCGGTCCCGCCATAGTAGAACATGCTGTAATCGCTTTCATCATTAACGTCGCAAATCGCAGCAATACGAACGTCGGGCTCATTGAAAAGCTGTTTCATGTTGACAATGCCCTGGCCGCCCGTGCCGATGACTGCAACATTGATTTTTTCACCGGGTGAGATGTTACCGCTGCCGCCGAGGACGTGGCGAGGCACAATTGTGAAGGCTGTGGCTGCCGCCGCGCCCGCCATGAAATCCCTTCTGGTAATCCTCTTCTTTGTATGAACGGAATTGGCTCTTAGATTCTTCATAGATTCTTTCCTTCTTGTGATTATATGCATTTCATTTATTGTGACCGTAACGTTCATCAGCCTCGCAGGGGGATAATACAGTCATATCCAGTGCGAGGAGCAGGTCATAGTTTTTCTGAGTCTTATTATAGCAGGGGCAGCCAGCATAGAACAGCTTCTCATGGCCCCACATAGCGGTCATTTAAGAGCGATAGCCGATTTTTTCACCATTCGGATGATAATTTACATTGACACTATCTTTGGCAACTTATTATACTCTAATAGCTTAAAAAGCTTCTGCGCCTGTAGCTCAATTGGATAGAGCGTCGGTCTACGGAGGCTTGTCAAGAAACTCCTGTTTTCACAAATATCGATGATTTCAGTACTTAGCAAATGGTAAATATCGCAATAATCGTAGATATTGCATCTTTTGGTTGTAGTTTGGTTGTAGTGACATTTCCCGGGTGACTTCTGCAGAAATGGAGTATTGGTGGTTCGATCACCCTACCCATTTTGAACATCAAATGCCTATTTACACATAGACACTCCCTCAAGTGATCATCTCATCCAGCCCCCCTGCCGCTCTACCTCAGTAAATAATTACGAAGAACTGCACTTTCCTTTCGTCATTATTCTCTGCGGTCTCACATGTAAGACCACAGGATACGTAGTCTGAAAGACGGCCTCAAAGACCAATGATGCCAATGGGTGAATTTGCTTTCCAGCGGCCACGGGTGAAATCGGGGAAGTCCATCGGACTGCTTCGGCTGGTAACCGATTTCTCACTCAATTCCGTGATACAACTCCATGTGGCGGCGTCATACACGTCGATGTCCGGGGCCGAGCCGGTCCGGAGTGCCTTGATCAGGCGGTACAGTGTCATCCAGTCGGCGCCACCGTGTCCACCTCGAGTCAGGGCCTTCTCGCCCCATGCCTTCCAGAGCGGATTCTCGAACTGCTTGTAGTAGTCGTCCATCGGCTCCCAAGTAACGCTCTTGGGACTGCGTCCATCGATGTAGATCTGGTCCAAGGTGGCCGAGTAGATGCCCCCGGTGCCTTGTACGCGGTAGATCAGATCGTAGGGCCTGGGCAGCTTAGTGTCATAGTAGAGTGTGATGGTCTGCCCGCTGACCGTCCGAATGATGCTGGTGTTGATGTCAGCGTCATGGTTGCCCCGCGTACCGTCGGCGCTCATGGAGACGAGGTAGTCGAAGCGATTTCCGCGGTTGATGTCCATCCACTGGGCAACCGGGCCTATGGGGTGCGTCGGATAGGCGTTGGCAAGGCGGACCTTGTCGTCCCGTATCCGGGCAGCCGTGCCGGGATCGGACCCGATGTAATGCTGGTATCCCGCCTCGCAGTGGCGAAGCTCGCCGAACAGACCCCTTCGAAGCAAGTTATGAACCAGCATTACGTTACGGAAGTAGCAGCAGTTTTCCAATATCACGCAATACCTCTGCGTTGTCTCTGCCGTCTCGACCAATTGCCAACACTCCTCGACTGTCTCTGCGGCCGGGACCTCGGTAGCCGCGTGCTTGCCGGCCATCATGGCCGCCACAGAGATAGGCACATGCCATTTCCAGGGCCGCACCGCATTGATGACCAGGTCCAATTCCTCAGTCTCACAAAGGCGTTTGAAGTCGGTCTCGCCACGAGAGTACCCATTTGGCTTGGGCTGTCCGGCAGCGATCACCATGTCCTGCGCCTTCACAACACGATTCTCGATAATGTCACAGACCGCCTTGACCTCAACTTCTTCCAGATCCAGTAAGACCTTCAGCAGCACAGTCCCTCGTGAGCCAATGCCCACCATTCCGATACGCACTTTGCCCATAGCTTGAGCCTCCACATTGGGGACTACAGCCGCCAGTGATTCCTTGCCAATGGACAACCCTGCCACTGCTGCCACCCCAATCTTCAGAAAATCCCTGCGATCGTGTTCTTCCTTCATGATCTTTCCCACCAATGCCAATAACTTGAAATTGCAATATTAAGATTTAGTATTATAATCTCAAAACGGCGCTATTATGACAAGGACAAAACGGCTATACAATCCAACTGAGACCTCAGATGGTGAACACATTTTAGTAACTCGATAGCAACCCAAAGATGAGATACTGTGCCGTATCCGGTGGCTTCTATCCAAAAGCCCTGGCTTTC
>CAZHBL010000237.1:0-7917 GCA_964530105.1 uncultured Pirellulales bacterium
AGGCACACGTGGTGACTACTCCCGGCGCGGGCTTCGGCTCGGCAGGGGAGGGCTATGTCAGACTGACAGCATTCGGCACACCGGAAAATGTCAAAGAGGCACTCAAGCGGATCAAGGCTATTTCCTGATGGTTGAACAGACGGCATATATCGGACTCGGCAGCAATTTGGGCGACCGGAAGAACTATATTAACAAGGCCCTCGAAATGATCGCCGGCGCCGGGCAGATTCAGCTTTGCCGGGTCAGTGACATTATCGAGACGGTTGCGCTGGTGTCAACCGAGCAGCCCAAATTCCTCAACGCGGTCGCCGAACTTAAGACGAAGCTGAGTGCGGCGGATTTGCATAAGACGCTTAGCGATATCGAGAACGGGCTCGGCAGGAAACGCAGGGGACAATGGTGGCCGAGGACGATTGACCTGGACTTGTTGCTGTTCGGCAAAGAAATTCTGAACAGCCCCGATTTGACCGTCCCGCATCCGCAGATGCACCTGCGATCGTTCGTGCTCAAAGGACTCTGTCAGCTTAACGGCGAACTCCTGCACCCTGTAATGAAAGTCTTGTTCAACGATTTGTACGCACGATTGAACGGCTGCGATTTTGCCCTCGATCCCGATAAGCCGCAGCTTGTCAGCATCGCGGGCAATATAGGCGTTGGAAAAACCACGTTAGCAAAAAAACTGGCGGATCGGTTTGGCTGTGACGTACTGCTCGAACCTTACGATGAGAATCCTTTTCTGCCGGACGTCTATGACGGCAAAAAAGAGCTGGCACTGGATTCGCAGTTGTACTTCCTGACCAGCAGGGCCGGGCAGTTGGATCCGAACAAGCTGGAACCTGGGAAAATTTGCTTCAGTGATTACGTTTTCGACAAAGAGCTGATCTATGCCGGGTGTCTGCTCGATGAACAGCAGCTCACTTTATACGAAAAAATCTACCCGCCGTTTGCCGCGAAAGTCATGACTCCGGCTCTGGTTATCTATATGCGCGATCCGGCACAAAATTGCCTTGAGCGGATCCACAGCCGGAATCGTCCTTACGAGCAGCAGATTGAATTGCAATTTCTCCAAACGCTTGATTCCGACTACGAACAGCTTTTTAAGCAGTGGAAATCCTGCCCGGTTATTCGTATATCAACATCGCAAAGCACGGACGTCGACTCGCTGGCAAATCAAATAAAATATTACACCGCCGGAAATTTCGCCATTGCGAGTGCGGCAGAGCAATCTAAAATGTAACGGATGAGATTGCCACGGCCTGCTTCGAGGTCCTCGCAATGGCAAATCCGACAGGGATTCTAAAGATGGAAGTCGCAAAAACAATTGAAAAGGTTAGAAGCATGGTGAAGGCCGCGCGAAGTAAAGGCAGTAAAATCGGCCTTGTGCCGACAATGGGCGCGCTTCATATAGGACACATCTCGCTGATTGAAGCGGCGGCTAAAGATTGCGATTTTGTCGCCGTCAGCATTTTTGTCAATTCCATGCAGTTCGGACCGGGCGAAGATTTCGAGAAATATCCCCGCCCTCTGGAGGCCGACCTAAAGATTTGCAGGAAGGCACACGTTGACGCGGTTTTTGCCCCGGAACCAGAGCAGATGTACCCGACGGAAAATGTCACATGGGTAACCGTCGAGAAATTGACCGAGCCGTTATGCGGGCGGTCCAGGCCGGGACACTTTCGCGGAGTAACGACAGTGTGTGCCAAGCTGTTCAATATAGTCGCTCCCGACACCGCCTATTTCGGCCAGAAGGATGCCCAGCAGGCAATCGTAATAAAACGAATGGTCGCCGATTTGAATATGCCGCTTGAGATTGTCGTCTGCCCCACGGTCCGCGAGCCGAACGGTCTGGCTGTCAGCAGCAGAAACCAATACCTGACCGCCCAGCAAAAAAAAGATGCGGCCAATATCTATAAATCACTTCAAACGTGCCGCCGGTTAATTGACGCCGGCACAACGGAAACGCGCCAAATCATTGCCGAGATGCAGAAAATATTGCAGCAGATTCCAGCGGGACAGATCGAGTATATCAGTATTGTCGATGCCGAAACGCTCGAGAGTATTGATAAAATCGCCGGCAAAATCCTCGCCGCCTTGGCTGTCAAAATCGGTCCGGCCAGACTAATCGATAATATTCTTATAGACGCAGGAAAATAGCTGTGTATAATGCGTCTTAATGTCCGCATATAAGCGATAAATCATATTGCGAGTTATTGATTATGTTTGTAAAGATATTGAAAAGCAAGTTGCATCGAGCACGGGTAACCGAGACAAAGCTGCACTACCCCGGCAGCATAGCGATTGATTCGGCGCTGATGGAAGCGGCGGGGATTTTGCCTTACGAGCAGGTCCTGATCGCCGATTTGAACAACGGCAACAGGCTTGAGACCTACGTCGTCCCAGCCGAAGCCGGTTCCGGCCAAGTCGTAATTCTTGGAGCGGCAGCCCAGTTGATTAAGCAAAAAGATATCGTTATTATTCTAAGCTTCGGTTTTCTTACGCCGGAAGAAGCAAGAGAATTCAAACCGAAAATCGTCGTTCTCGACGAGAATAACAACATCGTAAAATAGCTTTGCCGAGAACCACACATGAAAGCTGATTGACGGCTGCTTAAATGAAAATCGACAACCGGCAATCGAAAACTTGTCCCGATCGAAGCCGAGGGGTTTAAAATAATTTATGCATCCTGAACTTTTCGAGATACCTTTTATTCATTTGACCGTAAGAAGCTTTGGCATGATGATGGTTATCGGTTTTCTCATGGGATTTTTCCTCCTGGGAAAGCTGGGCCGTAAAATCTCTTCCAATCCCCAATTGATTACGAACCTCGCCTTGTATTGCCTGATCATCGGCGTAGTTGGGGCACGTGTATTTTACGTCGTCCATCATTTTGACCAGATGCAGAGACCCTTAGTCTCAATGTTTGCCATCTGGAAAGGCGGTTTGGAGTTTTACGGCGGCGTGATTTTCGCCATCCCTGTCATTGTTCTTTATTCGCGGCATTATAAGCTTCCAATCCGGCCGAGTCTCGATATTGTAGCAATCGCCCTGATGCTGGGCCTGTCATTCGGCAGGATGGGCTGCTTTCTGAACGGTTGCGGCTTCGGCAAACCGACGGAATTGCCCTGGGCCGTCCGTTTCCCGTATGACTCGTTCGCCTACTTCAGCCAGATTAACGCGAATCCGGAAAGAAACCGACCCGATCCCCAGTTGAAATTGCCGCATGACGAATATTCAAGCTACCCCGATATAAATGTAAAATTGTACCCGAAACCCTTTGCGGAATTAACCGAACAGCAGAAATTCGAGGTCACCAAAGGCAAATATCAATGCCTTCGTATTCACCCGACCCAATTGTATTCATCAGCCAATGCCGCTCTTTTATGTCTTTTGCTTTACCTTTTCTGGCGAAGGTCCCAAAGAGCCACCGGCTCCGGGAATACCCGGATGCGTCTAACCCGGCCCGGCCAGACCTTTGCCCTGGCATTCATACTGTACGGCATCACCCGGTTCCTGATAGAATATCTGCGCGATGACAACCCGTTCGAGTATGCCTGGTGGGCGGTTTACAAGGGCGGAACGGTTTCTCAGAACCTGAGTATTTATTTAGTCATCCTCGGCGTGGTTTTGATGGCAGTCTTAGAGATAATGAAATCTTCTGACTTAGGGCTGGATATCGTCACTCGTGACGAAAATAAGAAAATTAAAACAGCGAATAAAAATAGTCGGTAGTATTTGTTATTAAAGCCCCAGCTTTACTAGGTAAGATAGTTTGTTCTTAGAATTATTGAAGGCATTCGAAGATGGATCCAGACCAGATTCAAACACGTATACTCACCCGGGGGAGGGAGTTTTTTGCCGCACTTGGTAATGAAACTCCTTCCATATTCAAGAAAAACTACTGGACAGGCAAGGTGATGGACTGGAGTATGAGCCACGAGGATTTCAAAGTCCAGCTTTTCCGCTTTATAGATGTGCTGCCTTGTTTAACAACCGAAGAGATGCTCAATGAACACATCCAGGAGTATTTCGCCCGGAACGAGAACGTACCTGCCGTACTTAAATTTGGGGCAAAGAGCGCCGGCATTGGCGGTCGTTTGGGCACAAAAGTGTTAGGCAAGGTCATCCGAAAAAATCTTGAGAATATGGCCCTTCAGTTCATAATTGGTAACACGATATCCAGGACGGTTAAAAATCTCAACAGGCTCCGGAACAACAATTTCGCCTTCACCCTGGATATTCTCGGAGAGGCCACTGTCAGTGAGAAAGAGGCTGACTTGTATGCCGGAAACTACATGCATCTACTTGAAGGGCTCCAGCAGGCACAGGCGAATTGGGCGGCTCTCGGTCGAGCCAATTCCACCCTGGACTGGGGCCATTCTCCTAAGGTCAATATTTCAATTAAACCATCGGCCCTGTACTCACAAATCAATCCTGCCGATTTCAAAGGTTCAGTAGGGCACATTTTGGATCGACTCAAACCTGTTTACAGGAAAATCGTTGAGCTGAATGGCTTTATGTGCATCGACACGGAAATGCGGAAGTATAAGGAAATCACTTTTGAACTGTACCGTCGTCTGCGAAGCGATTCCGAATTCAAAGGCTATCCCCATTTAGGTCTGGCAATGCAGGTCTATCTGAAAAATAGTGACCGGGATATTGATCTTATGCTCGAGTGGGCCCGTATACAACATTTGCCTATTTCCATTCGGTTGGTTAAAGGCGCCTACTGGGATTATGAAATAGTCGTTGCCCGACAGAGTGGCTGGTCGGTCCCCGTATACACCAATAAAGCCGAAACTGATGCTGCATTTGAACGTTCCGCCGAGAAGATCCTTCGCAATCACGATATCTGCCACCTTGCCTGTGCCTCGCATAATGTACGCTCTGTCTGCTCGGTGATGGAGTTGGCCCGTTCCTTAGAAGTGCCTGATGATCGCTACGAATTCCAGGTTCTGTACGGAATGGCTGAGCCGTTCCGCAATGCCCTTATGAAAATGACCGGTCGTGTTCGGTTGTATTGCCCGCAGGGCGAGCTGCTGCCCGGCATGGCTTACTTGATACGAAGACTCCTGGAAAACACTTCCAATGAGTCCTTTCTGCGCCAGACTTTTGTCGAAGGTCGTGAGCTTGAAGAACTCCTTAAAGCACCCAATGTTTCTATCGGTGAAGTAGCCAGAAAGACCACAGAAAAATACCAGGGCAGGTTCGATACACAGTCTGAGTTTGGATCATTTAGCAATGAACCATTTGCAGACTTCTCTCTCTCAAAAGTTAGGGACGCCTTCACTGATGCTATTAGTGAAATTAAAAAGAAACTGGGAAGAACCTATCCCCTTTTCATCGGCGGTAAGGAGATAACTACCAACACTACAGTGGATTCGGTAAATCCTGCCCGTCCGGACGAGATCATAGGCCGGGTTAGCCAGGCCGGTAAAAAGGAGATAGCTGACGCCATAACTGCTGCAAAAGATGCCTTTCAAACATGGAGAGATACTCCCCCTCGCAAACGAGCCGCCTACCTGCTCGATGCGGCGGAAATAGCACGTAAGCGAATTTATAAACTGGTTGCCTGGCAGGTAATAGAAGCAGGTAAACAGTGGAAACAGGCCTATAATGATGTGGCCGAGGCGATTGACTTCCTGGAGTATTATGCCCGCGAGATGGTTTACCTGGCCAGCCCCCGATATATGGGTCACGCCCCGGGCGAAATCAATGAGTACTTCTATCAACCCAAAGGTGTTGCAGTAGTAATCGCACCGTGGAATTTCCCCCTGGCTATCAGTTGTGGTATGTGCGCAGCCGCTATAGTTACAGGTAACTGTGTTCTCTATAAACCTTCCAATCAAACACCGGTCATCGGACACACATTATTGCGAATCCTGCAAGAAGCCGATTTGCCGCCCGGCGTTTTCAATTTCACTCCCGGGTCGGGGGCGGTCATAGGTGATTTTCTCATAGACCATCCACAGGTCAGCCTCATTGCCTTTACAGGTTCCATGGAAGTGGGTCTGAGGATTATTCAAAGAGCATCTCATACACCTGAGAATCAGGCATCGGTAAAGAAAGTCATTGCGGAAATGGGCGGAAAGAACGCCATAATAATAGACGATGATGCCGACCTTGATGAGGCGATTCCAGGTGTAATTGATTCGGCCTTCGCATATCAGGGCCAGAAGTGCTCGGCCTGCTCTCGTGTTATTGTGCTCGATACGATCTACGACCGTTTTATCGATCGTTTAATGGGTGCCGTTCGTTCGGTTAAAATTGGCCCGGCCGAGGAACCTGCCAATTTCATGGGCCCGGTCATCGACCGTTCCGCTCAGAAACGCATCCTCCAATACATCAAACTTGCCGGGCAGGAAGGCACCATTCTGTATTGCAGCGATGTACCCGATGAGGGCTATTATGTCCCTATAACCGTTGTTAATGGTATCACGCCCGAAGACCGTCTGGCCCGGGAAGAGATTTTCGGGCCGGTATTGGCGATAATGCAGGCCAAAGATTTCGACCAGGCAATTGAGTGGGCAAATTGCACCCGCTTCGCGTTGACCGGGGCGGTCTTTAGCCGCAGCCCTAAACACCTCCAAAGATGCCGTAAGGAATTCCGTGTGGGCAATCTCTACTTCAACCGTGGCTGTTCAGGTGCCATTGTGGAAAGACAGCCTTTCGGCGGATTCAAAATGTCTGGGATCGGCTCTAAAGCCGGCGGCCCTGACTACCTGCTCCAGTTTATGGAGCCCCGTACCGTAACTGAAAACACTATGCGACGCGGCTTCGTTCCCGTCCGCAGCGAAGACAAGTGGATCGAGTAAATACTGCTTTATGAACGTATATGGGAAATCCCTGAAAATACAAAACAATTTAAAACTATACGCAATACAATAAATGTTTCCTGAGCTATTCGAAATTCCATTCGTTCACCTGACTATAAAAAGCTACGGCCTGATGATGGTCATAGGCTTTCTTGCCTGCGTTTGGCTGATCACGCGTCTCAGCAGGGACTTCACGCCCAATCCGCAGTATATTACAAACGCCGCACTTTATTCTTTAGTAGGAGGAGTAATTGGGGCCCGCCTGTTCTTCGTGGTTCACTATTTTGACAAGTTCCGGTCGAATCCTATCGAAATTTTTGCAATCTGGCAGGGCGGCCTGGAACTTGCGGGCGGCGTAATCGCGGCCATTATCGTTATTCTGTTCTACCTGCTGTATCATAAGCTGCCCATTCGACGCTACCTTGATGTACTCGCCATAGGCCTGATGCTGATACTTGTTTTCGGCCGGATAGGCTGTTTTCTCAACGGCTGCTGCTACGGAAAGCCCACAGAACTGCCCTGGGGCGTCCGTTTCCCCTATAATTCGTTTGCTTATATCAGCCAGATAAACGCTGATCCGGAAAGAAACCGGAAGGAACCGCAGTTACTATTACCCCGGGATGAATATTTAGACTATCTCGGCACAAATGGAAAGTGGTACCCAAAACACTTGGAAGATCTAACCGTAAAGCAAAAAATCGAGGTCACCGAAGGCAAATACAGATGTTTGCCGGTCCACCCGACCCAATTGTATTCGTCAGGAATGGCTGCTTTTTGGTGTCTTGTGCTGTATTTGTTCTGGCGCAGGGCTAAAAAAGCGGGGCTTTCCGGGAATTCCGGCAAATTTTTCACCAAGCCCGGCTACACATTCGCTTTGATGTTCATTGTCTATGGAATCACCCGCTTTCTCATGGAATTTCTACGTGATGACAATCCATTTGAATTTGACGGCCTAACAATTTCGCAAAATATCGGCATCGCAATGGTCGTGCTCGGCGTGATTTTAATGGCGATATTTAAGACGATGAAAGTCCAGACTATCGAGTTTTGAGTCTTTTTTTGTGAACATTCACCCAAATTTACGATATTATAAAGGCAGGAGCCG
>CAZHBL010000238.1:0-7585 GCA_964530105.1 uncultured Pirellulales bacterium
CGAAATCTTTGTTTTTTTTCTGCCTTGTTTTCCAGTGCTTTAGTTGACATTCACAGGCTCCAATTTCTCTTATTACCCGGCGTCTTACGATTCGGGCCTTCTAAACGGCATACCAAACAGCTCGAGCAGTTTTCTTGCTTCATCGTTGGTCTGGGCCGTCGTCACAAACGTTATATTCATACCCTGCTGAAACTCCATTTTTGCCACGTTGATTTCCGGGAAAACGCTCTGTTCAGCCAGCCCCATCGAGTAATTGCCTCTGCCGTCGAAACTTTTAGCGTTAAGGCCTCGAAAGTCCCTCACTCGCGGTATTGCAAGGCTAATGAGTCTATCCATGAACTCGTACATTCTCAAGCCGCGAACAGTAACTTTTAAGCCGGTTTCCACCCCTTCCCTGACCTTAAAGTTCGAAACGCTCTTCTTAGCTTTACAGACAAGAGGCATCTGGCCGGTAATCATCATCAAGTCCTTCTTAGCTGATTCCAGAAATTTCTTGTCCTGCGTCGCTTTGCCTACACCCATCGAGACTACGACCTTTTTCATTCGTGGAACAGCCATAGAATTTTTGTAACCAAACTCTTTGGTCAGTTCCTGAATTATCTTTGACTTATATAAATCTTTCAAACGTGCCATCTTGTATCTTGCAACCGTATTAAATAGTTAATAGCTGTTAATCCTCAGCTTATTTTATCTTTCGAACAATGCCTATTTCGGAGCCGTCAGAGGTAAGGCGTTTTTTGCCACCATCCTTATCCACATTAAAACGGACCCTGCTGCCTTTCGAGCTTTTCGGATTTACCGGCAAAACATTACTGATATGGATCGGTTGTTCAACATTGATCCGGCCTCCCTGCGGATTTTTACGAGAAGGCCGAACATGCTTTTTTGCTATATTGTGACCCTGAACAATAACCCTGTTCTTTTCACGAATCACTCGCAACACCCTGCCGGTAGCGCCTTTGTGGTCACCAGTTATAATCTCTACTATATCACCTTTTTTTATATGTAAAGCCATAAAATCGTATCTCTTATTTCATATCTCGCTTGGCGCTTCACGAGATGCTTCATACATTTAGACTACTTCGCTTGCCAGTGAGATAATTTTCATATAGTTTTTTTCACGTAGCTCACGAGCTACTGCACCAAAAATCCTGGTCCCTATCGGATTACCTTCGCCGTCAATCATCACTGCTGCATTGCTATCGAACCTCACATAACTGCCGTCAGGACGTTTAACGGGGCTCTTCGTGCGAATAATAACGCATTTATGCACTTTCTTGTCATCTAATTGGCAGCTCGGCAGTGACTTCTTTATAGCTACACATACAATATCTCCCACGCTGGCGACCGGCCTGGTAAACTTGCCCCTGGATCCGCCTCTGCCAAGAACCTTTATGCACAATGCCGACTTAACACCAGAATTGTCGGCTATGTCCAACATTGTTTCCTGCTGAATCATTATCTCGTATCTCTATTCACGCCTGGCCTGCTTTTGTTATAACTTTCACGAGACGCCAGCTCTTGGTTTTGCTGCAAGGCCTGCATTCAGCAATTTCAATGACGTCACCAACGCCGCTCTGATTGTGTTCATCATGAACGCCGATTTTAGTTCTGCGTTTAATATATTTACCATACTTTGGATGTCTGACCTTGTAATCAAGGGCAACTTTAACGCTTTTGTTACCGCTATTGCTTACCACCACGCCAGTCAAAGTCTTTAATTTACGATCCTGCATTTTTTATTTTTCCGGTTAACCGTTACCTATAAACAAACTACAACTTGCTTTGTCGCATTATTGTTTTAATCCTGGCAATATCGCGTTTAACGTTAGTTACGGCCTTGGAATTCTCCAGTTTTTCCGTCACCGCCTGCGATCGCAAATCGAACAAATGCCTTTCACTCTCTTCTAATTTGCTTTCAAGCTCATCCGGGCTCATCTCTCGGTAATACTGCGCTTTCATCTCAAGGTTCCCTTTTACAATGAATGCCTTCGTTTAACAAACCTGCATTTGATAGGCATTTTATGAGCAACCCTGACGAGTGCCTGCTTCGCCACATCTTCGCTCACTCCGCCGATCTCAAAGCAAACCTGCCCGGGCCTTACTCTTGCAACCCAAAATTCAGGCTCACCTTTACCTTTGCCCATTCGCGTTTCCAACGGTTTGGAACTTACCGGCTTATGTGGAAACACCCTGATATAGACCTTGCCTTCACGATGAAGAAAGTGAGTTGCTGCAACTCGGCCGGCTTCGATGTTCCGTGCTGTTATCCAGCTCGTTTCCAAAGCCTGCAAGCCGTATTCACCGAACGCCACGTAGTTACACCTCGAAGCATTACCCTTCATCTTGCCGCGCTGGCTTTTACGGTATTTAACTCTCTTCGGCATCATTGCCATTTTTTAGACCTTTGTAAAAACTATACTTTGGAAAAACATTTTCTTTATAGGAAAACGCTCGTTCTTAACTTGCATCAGTACTGTTCGATTCACCTTTATCCGGCTCTACCAATGGTGCAGCCTCTTGTGGTTCGGAGGAAATATTACTTTCCTGTCTCGGTGCGCCTTGAGTTCTGCCCCTACCTCTCATCGCCGGGCCAACACGTTTCGGTAGACGGCGCTGACGACGGTAATGGCTTTGCACGATTTCCTCGCCAAATTTACCTTTATAAATCCATGTTTTAACACCTATGGCTCCATATGTTGTTCTTGCAGTTGCCACGGCGTAATCTACATTAGCATCCAGCGTATGCAGTGGAATACTGCCAAGTTTCTGTGTTTCCTTCCTGGCCATTTCCGATCCTGCCAGCCGGCCAGAGCAGATAATCTTTACTCCTTTAGCTCCGGCGTTCATTGCCGACTCGCAATACTGCTTCATTGTGCGCCTGAATGAGGCTCGTTTACCTAATTGCTCAGCAATTGCTTCAGCCACCAGGGTGGCATTAAGGTCCGGCTCTTTTATCTCGACAACATTGACATTGATCTGTCGACCTGTTAACTCTTCAAGCTCTTCCCGCAACTTATCGACCTCACCACCCCTTGGGCCTATGACCACGCCGGGTCTGGCACTATGCAGCGTTACTTTTACTTCGTTACGCGTCCGTATTATTTCGGTTTTCGCCACTGCACCTTTAGGCATACTACGGTTAAACCTATTATCGATATACCGACGAATCTTCTGGTCCTCAACAAGAAATTCACCATAATTGGCCTTAGGAGCAAACCATGTACTCTGCCAACCAAGTGTTACCCCTGTTCTAAAACCTATTGGTGATACTTTCTGGCCCATAATCTCGTATCTCGTATTACTTTTCTGCTATTTGCCTATTTGCCTATATTTGCGTTACCGTTACCTGTATATGGCAGGCTTTCTTGTGAATGGGATGCGCCCTGCCTCTGTCTTTTGGAATCCATCTTTTCGTACCTACGCGGATCCCTGCATCGTCAACACGGGCAGAACTCACATAAAGATTATCCACATCAGCCTGCTGCTCATCTGCATCCGCAACGGCACTTCGTAAAACCTTGTCGATCATCGTTGCGGCACGTTTTCTTGTGAACTTCAGGATATCCATTGCTTCCTGAACTCTTCGGCCGGTTATCATCTCGGTAACTAATCGAACCTTTCGTGCCGACATCGGGGCATAGCGATAAGAAGAACGCCAATCAACCAAATCATTTAACTCAACGGATAAAGCAGTCGCCAAACGACGAATATCATCCGAACGCGGCTCGGGCTTGAAAAGGCCCTTTTGCCAGTTTTTCACAGCCATTGTTGCCTTTTGCGTGTCGAATCCTCCTCTGGAAAGATGGCTGGCTAACTCATCCACACTTATCTGCTGTTGCTGGCAAAGCTCTTTTAGTTTATCAGCGCTTAACATATTTATCGTAATGACCTTAATACATTATCAACGAAGCAGCAAAGTAAAGAATCTCTTCTGGATCGTTTTGATTCTTTGCTAACACTCCCAATTATCAATCTTGCCTTATTTTACTATTTTATCTTTTTGCTCGAATGACCTTTAAACATCCTTGTTGGCGAGAATTCACCTAATTTGTGTCCGACCATATCCTCGGTAATAAAGACTTTATGAAACATCTTACCATTGTGGACCAGAAATGTGAAACCGACGAACTCAGGGACTATCGTACATCTTCTCGCCCATGTTTTTATTGGCTCACGAGAACCAGATTCTACTTGCTTGTTGACTTTGATAAACAGCTTATCATCAACATATGGTCCTTTTTTACTTGATCTTCCCATTCGGATTTACTCAACCTTCAAATTACGATAGTTACGCGACCATCTCTCTTTGCCTGCTACACTGTAATTTGGAACTTTCCACTCTTGCGTCTTCGAATAATCCTATTGTTACTCGTATTTCGTGGATTCCTTGTTTTTCCACCTTTCGCAAGCACACCAGTGGGCGAACAGGGATGCCGTCCGCCATTTGCTCTACCTTCGCCGCCACCCATAGGATGAGCAACGGGATTCATTGCTTTGCCTCTCACGTGAGGTCTTCTTCCCATATGGCGTTTTCGCCCGGCTTTACCGATTCGTACGTTCTGGTGGTCTGGATTACTCACCTGGCCAATTGTTGCCCGGCACTCCTTACGAACCATACGCATTTCACCGCTCGGTAAAACAATAGTAATCCAATTGCCTTCTTTTGCCACAATTCTTGCCGCATTGCCGGCGCCTCTGACAAGTTTCCCACCCTGGCCGGCCCTCATCTCGATATTGTGAATCACCAGGCCGGCTGGAATCGCCGAAAGCGGCATCGCATTACCAATCTTGGGCTCACAGGATTCGCCGCTTTCTACGTTTTCACCGACCTTTATACCTAACGGTGCTAATATATATCTTTTTTCGCCATCGTTGTAATGCAGTAAGGATATAAAACAGTTTCTGTTAGGATCATATTCAATCGTTGCAACTTCCGCAGAAACGCCATCTTTATTACGCTTGAAATCAATTACACGGTAAATTTTTCTTGCGCCGCCGCCTCTGAACCGAACAGTGGTTTTACCAGAATGGTTTCTTCCGCCGTTCTTTCTGATCCGCTTGCAAAGAGACTTCTCCGGCCGGGAGGTCGTTAGCTCAGCATAATCATTTACCGAACTGTTTCTTCGTCCGGCACTTGTTGGTTTGTAAACTCTAATACCCATAACTCGTATCTCGTATATTGCTTTTAGAATAAATCTATATGAAAATCTGGATTCAGAAACACAACAGCTTTTTTCCAGCTCGCTGTCGTGCCAGAAGTCCTGCCTCTGCGACGATGCTTGCCTTTTCTATTTGCAGTTCTTACCTTTTGCACTTTAACGTTGTATATTCTCTCCACAGCGTTTTTTATCTGGGCCTTATTAGCCCGCTTATTCACTTCAAAGCTGTAGGCACCTTTCACATTCGCAAAGTGCATTCCTTGCTCTGTAATCAAAGGCTTAATTATTATATTATAGTCATCCACACTAATTATCCATATCTAATATTGCAAGCTTATGTCATTCTGAACATAGCGAAGATTTAAAAACCTTTTCTACTTCATCGATATTCAGAACGAAAAATACATTAAGTTATCACCTTAGTTACTAATTTTCGCTTGTCTGGTCTGACACCAGGACAGACAAAAGAGCCTCTTTTGTAAACAGCATTTTGCGATATCTGCATATCTCGCCTGCATTCAATTCGTTCACAGGCACAACCGCAACCTTTGGAACATTCTTAGCAGACTTGTAGATATTAACATCTTCTTTGCCAATAGTCACGAGACAACTGCGTTCAATCTTCAAATTGTTCAGAATACTCACAAAATCTTTGGTTTTCGGCTTCTCGAAACTAAGCCCTTCAACCACCACAACATTGTTACTCAAAAGCTTTGCCAATATTGCCGAATCCCTGGCCAATCTTCTTTGTTTCTTAGGCATACGTTGGCGAAAATCCCTAAGGCTCTTGGCAAAGGTAACACCTCCGCCAACACGTTTACCCGTTCTAATGTTGCCAACGCGTGCATTTCCCGTGCCTTTTTGCCTGAATAGCTTTTTGCCTGCCCCGACAACCATACTTCTGCTTTTAGTTGCGGCTGTTCCCAAACGCTTGTTAGCGTGACACATTACAATAGCCTGCTTAAGCAAAGAGTATCTGACCGATCCACCTAAAACCGCCTCATCGACCTTCAAGGTGTCAACCTCTTGCCCATCTTTGTTATAAACAGCCAATTCAATCATCTTATTGTTTCTCTTAACCGGCTAACCATTAACTACACGTTACTTTAATTCTTTAACACTACGGATAATACAGTAGCCACCGGCCGGGCCGGGTATGGAACCCTTCACAATTAGTAAATTCTTTTCTTCGTCTATCGCTACCAGGTCATGGTTTTTTGTCGTAACCCGGCAGTCGCCCATATGGCCTGCCATTTTCTTGCCTTTTTTGATATTACCGCCGTGTCCTCGGTCGGTACCGTAGCCTGCCTGTGACCCGGGAGCCCTGTGCTTTCGTTCGGTGCCGTGCGAGGCAGGAAAACCACCGAAACCGTGTCTTTTCATTACGCCCGCGAATCCTTTGCCTTTACTGGTACCTACAACATCGACAGATTTATCTTCCGAAAAAACAGAGACCTTGACAGAGTCTCCAGCTTTGTATTGTTGTTCGACGTCGTCTGGAAGTCGCATCTCTTTGACAAATTTCTTCGGCTCCGTATTGGCTTTCTTGGCGTGTCCGATTTGCGGTTTTTTCCTGCGTACAGGTTTTACCTCATCGAAACCGAGCTGAATGGCGTTGTAGCCGTCGGTCTCGGCACTCTTTACCTGCATAACTACACAGGGGCCGGCTTGTATGACCGAAACCGGCACTAATTTGCCCAATTCGTTATAAACCTGGGTCATTCCAACTTTTTTTCCCAATAGAATTGCCATAATTTACATCTCGTAATTCGATTCGCACTTCGCGAATTAGGCTTTAATCCTTACAAAAACTCCCGCCGGCACTACCAGACGGTTCAGCACTTCGACTGTTCGCGCGTTAGCCTCGTGAATATCAATCAGACGTTTATGAGTTCTCAACTCAAACTGCTCACGTGATTTTTTATCGATGTGAGGACTTCTTAGAACAGTATATCTTTCAATGCGCGTCGGTAATGGTACCGGACCACTGACACGGGCATTGGTCTTTCGGGCGTGTTCTACTATTTCCTTAGCAGACGCATCAAGAGCCCTGTGGTCGTAAGATTCCATTTTTATTCGTATTCTTTCAGTTTCAGTAGCCATAACTTATCCTCTCGGCTGCCCGTAGATTACTCGAGACTCTCGGCTTTTACAGGAACTGCTTTATACATATAAGCCTATACGAGAGTAATGTCTACCCTTGTATAAAGCAACAACTTAACCTAAAGTCAACGTCCTTAGAAATTTGTACCTTTCGTATCATATTATTCTTCGTTACAAATTTTTTAATAATATTATAACTTTCAAGCCTATAAGGCTTTGGAGTATATCGATTTATATGACAAAAACAACAAAAAAACTGTTTTTAGTCTATAGTTTTCCTGCTATCAACAAAACCTGTCTTAGTCTGATTCTGGCAGGAA
>CAZHBL010000238.1:7595-7861 GCA_964530105.1 uncultured Pirellulales bacterium
GGAAAGGCCTTCTTAATTGATTATTGAATGATTATCGCTGATTTGATGTCATTTATTGCAACAAACAATTCGAAAATATTCAGTAATCAATCCTTAAAATCGCCTTCCTTAAAAGTTTGGATCTAAATTCGATTGTGGCTAATCCAAAACCGTTTACGGGCTAAATACACCCCTAACAATGTTAATAAACTGTCCCTGATCATTAAATCATAGACATGCCACAGCCCAACTAAGGTTACGCAAAGCCGTCCTTGGCGATGCTCGCT
>CAZHBL010000239.1:0-2627 GCA_964530105.1 uncultured Pirellulales bacterium
GAGGCTTACCCCCACAGGGAGATGTTCGGCGCGTGGGGACAGGCGCTGGATATCATTCAAAATATAAAACAATTGGAAGAGCAGGGCAAAAGCTACGGTTCGGCGTTTAGAGGATGGGACCTGGTTGATATGCCTTTTGACAAACGCAGGGTCTCCTGCAAAGAGCTGTTTAAGGAAAAATCGTGCGGGTTGAGGGACTGCCAGCTCGAAGTCTTTTCCATCGAGGCCGACGAGATAATTACCGGAGGTTTTTGCCCCAGAGGGAACTCCGAGACATCCAGAAAGCCGAAAACAAACTATGTCGAAAGATACCATAAGATTTATGAGAAACATTTCAAAAAACAGGGCTGCCTGTTGAGCGAGCTTTCTTCCATCAGGGCAAATGACGGCAGCGCGACAACGGTGGGCATAAAGAGAAGCACGGCAACGCTTGGAGAGAAGGGAATATGGAGTGCCGCCCTGTTCAACAAGCTCGGTTTTTACCCGGTCGTATCGCCTAAAACCGATAAGGAAATCGCGAAATTAGGAGTCGACAATTCGAGAACTGAGTTCTGCATAGCGAGGAAGCTCGCTACAGGACACGCGGCTGTATTGAACAGCGATCCGAATATCGAATACCTGTTTAATCCGAGTTTCATTGAGCAGAGAATGGATCGTCCTCCTGATTTGAAATACTGCATCTACACAGAATCGGAAGGCTACATCTTAAATGATGTCCTTTCTCTCGATAAGGACAAGCAGATCAATCCCATCCTGCACTTTGGAGACCAGGGTCTGCTCGTCCGCGAGCTGAAGCATGAGTTCGACAGATTGGAATTCGGCTTCACCGACAGGCAGTTAAGAGACGCCATCGAGTATGCATACGAGGCGGAGAACGAATTCAAAA
Source organism: uncultured Pirellulales bacterium (assembly GCA_964530105.1). Classification (GTDB taxonomy): domain Bacteria; phylum Planctomycetota; class Phycisphaerae; order Sedimentisphaerales; family Anaerobacaceae; genus JAFGPJ01. The sequence goes on from CAZHBL010000239.1 coordinate 887, forward strand.
ATGACCTTTACGCGGAGGGCGATAAGTTCCTAAAGAAGATCGAGACGGATAACGAGAAGGCCTATGTCGGCATCGGCAGAGATTATGTCCTGCTCGACCCCGAGGCAAGCTCGAACTCCGGGAGTATGTTCTCGCAGATAAGGGGTTTGCACTACATACCGCAGTTATTCCTGGAGCACAAATTCGCCGATATTCCGCTCGACGATGTGGTCGAGAATGAATTCTGGGTTCAGAGCGTAAAAATACTCAAAGCGAACCTGTATGTAGCGAACCATCCCAATTTATTCGCGATAAGGATGATGAATTTTGCTTGTGGGCCGGACAGCCTGAAAATCTATCAGGAAGAAAAAATTCAGCAGGCGGCGAATAAACCCGTCCTTGTTCTGCTCACGGACGCTCAAACCAACAATGCTCCGTTTGTCACCAGAACCGAAGCGCACGAGAGAGTTGTCAATCAATGCAAGCAAAGAAAAATAAACATCGATCAAATCAGAAGGTGTTCGCGTGACGGCTCGGAAGAGAGGGCCTGGCTGATTCCTTATATGGGCAATGCCAGTTACATCGGTGCCGCGGGGCTGAGATACTTCGGAGTTACCAGCACTGTTTTACCTACGAACACGCAGAGGAGCTACGAAGCCGCCAGGAGACATATCTATACGGAAGTTTGCCATCCACTTAAAGGCGTGGTTGGTGACGCGATAGCTTTTCTCGAAGAGGAAATTGAGGCCAAAGGCAGGAAGCACGTCGAGGACAATTACCTTGTCATGCTGCCTACGACGAGCGGCCCGTGCAGGTTCGGAAAGTACACTGAACTGATGCGGGAATTTTTGGACAGAGAAGGCCTGCAAAAGATTCCCGTGGCCGGCCCATCCTCGGAGACGGATTATCTCGACATACCTTTTCCGAAGAAACTAAGCGTTTCAGACACGACGAGAATGCAGCAGATGCTGTTTAAGGGCATTAAGGCGTCGGACCTTCTCGAAGACATTTTCCTGAGATTCAATCCTTACGCGGAAGATAAAGAGGCGATGGCGAATTTGAAACAGCAGCGGCTCAGCGAGCTGGAAAGAGTTGTCGAAAACGGCGCCGAAACGCCCGATTTAATAGAGTGGGGCCAAAAAACAGTCTCAATGTTCAAGGACTGTAAGCTCCGGGACCTGGAAAGATTTCCGCTTGTCCTGTACATAGGGGAGATATATGTTCGCCAGCATGATCCCTGCACGAATTTTGTGATTCGGCAATTGGAAGAAAGCGGCCTGGAAGTTGTAAGGGACCCTGTCACTGACTGGCTCGATTACGTCAATAAAATGAACGTAAGAAATGCAAGAAGGGACCTTGGCCTGCGGCTTAAAAATCTCGATCTCGGCAGGGCATTGAAAGTTGCGGGCAAGTACGGCAGGTCTATTCTAAAGGCGAAATACATGTCCTCTGTTGAGCGGAAGATTGCCGGGCCTTTCCATGAAGTCCTTCGCGGCAGGCATGTTCTGCCCAAGCCGATAAAGATTATCGAAACTTTGGAAAAAGAACACGAGTATCACGGAAATATCGAAGGGGAATCTCCGCTGAGTGCAGGCATCGCGTACCATTTCATGAACGACCTGACCAAGCCGCAAGGCGATGCCTACATTTCAGGCATCTTCCACGTAGGACCTTTTACATGCATGCAGGAGGGAGTTGCAACAGCGAAAATTGAAGCGATGTCGAAGGAGTTGCGAAAGAGAAAGCCGGATTTGGTTTTCCC
>CAZHBL010000239.1:2727-7845 GCA_964530105.1 uncultured Pirellulales bacterium
AAATTGAAGCGATGTCGAAGGAGTTGCGAAAGAGAAAGCCGGATTTGGTTTTCCCTATCATTCATGCCTTTTTCGGCGATTCGGCGAGCTCCAATCTTGACTCAGAGATTGCGGTTTTCACCGAGCAGTGCTACCAGAAAAGGGAAATGCTCAGAGAAAAGCATGGTCGTAAAACGCAGAAGCCGGCTCAGGGCGGCATAGATATCCGGCCCATCCCGGCATCAAAACGCGGCGTCGAGTCTCACAGCCAACTTAAGCGCTGAGACCTTTTACCGATCGTGCGGTCATTAGAAAGGTTGACAAATGGCTAAAGCGCCGGCCAGGGTGACACTCCCGGGCAGCTTATATCAGAAAAACGGGCGCTGGTGGTGGGAGGTCGATCTGCCCGGTGAGGACAAACCCACAGCAAGGGCACTCAAGCCCGCTGGCTCGCGGTGTGCTACAACAGACTATCAGGAAGCTGAAGAGACAGCCCGCGAGATGTGGCGGCTTGCTATCGAGGCCGAAGCGAAAGCAAGGATAACAGCAAGGGTCCAGGCCCGGGCGGAAAAGGACAACGAAAAAGTCCGGGCCGAAGCTGCCGATGCAATTGAAAAAGCTCAAACTGAATGTGAAAAAAAGATAAAGAAAAGCAAGCGCGCGGTGGCAAGAGCAGAGAATAAGGCAAAAGTTCAAGCCGAGGCAAGATTAAGGGCCGAGGAGGGATACAAAGTCCAGTCTGAGCAGGCGGAAGAGTATTACGCCGGCGAAATAGCGAAAATCAGACAGACTATTGAGAAAGCCAAAGTAGAATTAGAAGAAAAGGACAGAGCATACAAAGAGGCCTTGGCCGAAGCGGAGGAAAATGCAAGGTCGGAAGCCCGGGCCAGGCAAGAGGCTGAGTTGAGAGTTCAGGCTGAGGCGAAGCTGAGAGTCGAAGCCGAGCAAAGTGCCGCTCAGGAAGCCAACGCAAGGCAGGAAGCCGAAGCCCGGGCACAAAACGAAGCAGAATTGAGATCCGCAGCGGAACAAAGGGCAGAGTCGGAAGCCGAAGCGAGGACTCAAGCCGAGTCGAAAGCGAGAGAAGAGGTAACCTTGAGAGAACAGGCCGAACAACGAGCCGGCTCGGAGGCTCAGGCAAGGACGGAAGCCGAAGCAAAACTGAATGAGGCTCTTGAGAGTATGAAGAGGACCGGCACGTGTGAATGCTGCGGCAGAAAAGATATTCCGGAAAACGAACTGGATAAAATTGATTCTGGCCAACAGCTCTGCCCCGATTGTATCAAAATGTTGAGGAGGTAATATGGCGGCGAAGGATTCCGAGCTTCCAATTCTCAAGTCGAGCTGATCAAATCAGCACATTTTCTTTAATAGCTCTTTTCTGGCCTGGACTCGCAGTTTGGCTTGCTCGTAGCGTCGTTTTTCCTGGACTGTTTCGGGCAGTATTGGCCGGGCGGGGGTCGGCTTCTTGTTTTTATCCAGGGCGACAAAAGTCAGGTGGGCCGTTGTAGCGATGGCTTGCTCGCCCGTATACGGGTCTTCTCTGGTGACCTGGACGCCCACTTCCATTGACGAGCGGCTGACGTAATTTACAGAGGCCCTCAGGGCGACGTGGTCCCCGATACGGATTGGCTCTTTGAATGTCAGCGAGTCGATGCCGGCGGTTACGACTTCCTTGCCGCAGTGTCTTTGTGCCGCCATTGCCGCGACCATGTCGATCCATGCCATAATCACGCCGCCGAATGCCGTGCCGTGAGGATTCGCCTGATGGGGCATAATCAGATAGCGTGTCTCGACCGCGCTTTCTTTGGGGCTTTTACCTTTTTCGTTTGTCATTGCTTTATGAATCCGCGGGGTGTCTTCAGAACTCCACTTTTGGCACTTCGGATTTTGCCTGCTCGGTAGCCTCGAAGTAATCGACTTTTTCTACACCGGCACGTTTGCAGAAGAACGACCCGAAAAATTGCTTTGTGTAAGAGTTTAACAGCTTGGCCGCTTCATTATACCGTGTGCGGGCGACTGCTATCCGGTTTTCAGTACCTTCAAGCTGGGTCTGAAGGTCTCGGAAGTTTTCGCTGGCCTTTAATTGTGGATAGTTTTCCTGCAGCATCAGGAGGCGGGACAAAAAGCCGGATAGCTCGTTAGACGCTTCGATTTTTCCGGCTCTGTTGCCTGACTGGAAATATTTCTCTCTGGACTTGGCGATGTTCTCGAACAGCTCTTTTTCGTGCTCTGCATATCCTTTGACGGTATTTACCAGGTTGGGCACGAGGTCGAGCCTTCGTTGCAAGGCGGCGTCGATATCCGCCCAGCCCTTTTCGGCGCCCTGTTCGAGATTGACCGCTTTGTTATAGCCGCTGACGTACCATCGGAAAACTCCCAGTGCGATAAGAAGTATAACAATCAATATTGCGATAAGGACGACCCATGTTTTTCCGAAGTTTCTCATTTTATTTTCCCCTTATTTGACTTCTTAATTCTCAATTCAATAATCTCTTCTACCACCCTCCGCTTGCACCGCCGCCCCCGAAACCGCCGCCCATTCCTCCGCCGAACCCACCGAAACCTCCGCCGAAGCTGCCGCCTCCGAACGAGCCTGACCTTCCGTAGCCCCCGTGGCCTCCGAAACCGCCCATCATGAACGGCAGGAAAAACCACCAACCCATGCCTCTGCCCATACCGCCGAAAATCAGGAGTATGAAAAACAAAATCGGCAGTGCGCTGCAGCATGGCGGGCCTCTTTTCCTGTCCCTGACCGGAACAGGTGTAATCTTGGGCATGCCGGTCAAACTGACGCCGGCTTCGGTAGCGATTTGCTGGACGACTTGCAGGTTGGCTTGGTAGATTCCCCGGCTGTAATCACCTTTTCTTAGATACGGCACGAGGACATCTCTGCCGACCCGGCCGCAGTACTGGTCTGTAACGAAACCCTCCAAGCCGTAACCGACCTCGAACCGCCACTTTCGGTCGTTTTTGGCAAGGACGAAAAGCATGCCGTTGTCTTTGCCTTTTTGGCCGAGCTTCCATTTTTCGGCTAACTCAATGGAGAATTGCTCGATTGGCAGTCCTCCGGCTGAAAGCACGGTCAGGACGATATACTGGGCACCGGTCTTTTGCTCTAATTCCTGCAGGACTCCGTTGAGTGAACGCTCGTCGGAGTCGTTTATTACATTGGCGTAATCCTCGACGTAGTGCTGGGGCATCGGCAAATCGGTCTGGCCGTAGCCGGTCGCCGCCAAAGGCGATAGTACAGTCAGCGTTAGTATTAACCTGGATAGGAATCGTCGCATAATCAGACCTTAAGCTCATCAACAATGCCGGCCAGTTGCTCAATCACCGAGTAAACCGATTCGAATGCGCTTTCCATTTCGGTTTCGCTCAGGCGAATTTTTTCGTGCCGCCATTTTATCACCGATGTCAGCCGATTCGTATCGATTGAAAATTCGCCGGCCGCTTTTCCGAACGTCGCTTCGGCCCGTGCGGTCCGGTCGATGTCTTTAAGCCACAGCATCGCCCGCAGAAGCGGCGCCATCCCTCTTGCCGTCGAGATGAGAATATCCCGGACGAGTTTCCTGTTGGCCGCGGCGGCGATGTAGCCCTGCCTTAGCCGGATCAGCATCGCTTTGAGTTCGCGCTCGCATTGAAGCCGGACGTCTTTTTTGTCGAATTTCAGAGATTTAAAAGGATCGTCGCCCATGATCGTCTCGTGAGCTAGTTGAAAATCCAGAAACTCAACGCCGAATACGTCCCGTGACCGCTCGATATAAGACTGCGTCATAAGCAGCGGCGGCGAGATTTTTTTTCTGCTCATCGGCTTTGCCAGCGATGCGACAGCATTTAGCGAAGACAGGGTCTGTCCGCCGAGGACCAGAACAGTGTTGATATCACTGGTGTCGGGCCTGAAATCTTCCGTCAGGCTGCTGCCGACAACCGTGATGCTCTGCAGGTTGTTACCGATGGCCGATGAAAGTCTTTCAGCGAAGTCCTTTACAGAGGCCCGAATCTGAACCTGCAGGGCGTCAAGTTTGAGGTTGGCTTTGTTTTCATTCATTTTGCTTTCACCTCATGGGTATCAGTATCAAATTCAAACTGCGAGTAGTTTACAATATTTTCACATGCTGTACAACCGCCAGTCTCAATTGACAGATAAAGATGCCAAATTGACAGTTCGAAAATGGAACAATGACGCCTTGAAGGCTATTATATGCTGTTTTTGAGGACTTTAAGCAGATTGGAATCTGGCACATATTTTGCATATTAAATATATGAGGTTTGTGATTGAAACAAAAGTTTGTTGGTAACGAATAATTAAAGAAAGGAGATGTTACTATGGCACTGGTACCTTTCAACAAGAGAAATAGAAACGGTTTGGAGAGACTTCACAGCGAGGTGGATGATTTGTTTGACGGCTTCTTCAGGGGGCTGGATCGGCCGTTTGCAGGATACAAGGCCTGGCCCGCCATCGACGTCGCCGAGGAAGAAAATGCGATCGTAGTCAGGGCTGAGGTCCCCGGCTGCAAGGCGGAAGACATCGATATCTCCGTATATGGAAATACGTTGACCATCAGCGGAGAAAAGAAGTTCGAAGAAGAGAAGAAGGAAAAGGGTTACTATCATGTAGAGAGCACCTACGGCAGCTTCCGGCGTGAGCTTACACTGCCGACCGACGTCGACCCGGGCAAGATCGAAGCGGCCTGCAAAGACGGCGTCCTCTCAATAACCCTGCCCAAAGCCGCCTCGGCAAAAGCCGTCAAAGTCAAGGTCAAAGGATAACAAGCCCAGCAGCCTGACGTCACGCGAAACGACAGATTGGCGAAGGTCCTTAAGGTGAAGATAGTAAAGGTTCCCATTCTGCGGTTATCTCCAGAATAGGAACCTTTCTTCGAGATTGCTTCAATCTCTTAAGCCGGACTTGGTCAGCACAGTGATACCCAGAGGTATAACAGGAGGAAAGTGATACTTGTTGCGTTACTGCTAATACCTAACCAAGGCTTTCAATTACCTCTGACAACTCCATTATCTGCTCAAAATTTACAGTTTGGGCTTTTTCTAACTTGTCCCGAAGGTTCGCGAGGGCCTTGCCCGAAAAATCCTGCCATTGCTTTTCCGTAAGACGATAGATGTCCATCTTGAGATGCA
>CAZHBL010000240.1:0-7844 GCA_964530105.1 uncultured Pirellulales bacterium
TATATTCATTTTTAACATATACCGAACAATAGCAGGGCTTCTGAGATAATTCTTTGTTAAGATAACTGCTTATCTTTTCATCTTCCCATTTTTTGGTGATTTGTGTAGAAGTGTCTAAAAAGAAAGCTTCTTCCCCATCCACCATAACAATCATTCTCCGAATTCATCTATGGCTTTTTGTGTAGTAGGTAATAATGAGAGCCCAGACTCAACAAGCTGGAGATGATATTCCGAAAAAGAGTCTTTATCACAGTTTTGTTGTTTTTCATAAATCGTTTCTATGCCGTTCTTAAGCAAACCCAATTGCTCTTCTGTTATCGTTTCGGCATAATTGTACGAAAAGACATCTTTAAGCGTAGAGACAAACCAAGATAAATATTTTGCATCATATTCTTCTAATTCCTCTTCAAACTTCGATAGGCAATTCTTAAGTTCATTACACCAGACAATGCGATTCGAGAAATCAGAAAAGTCTTCTTCATGTTTTTGAAAAGTTGATTTTATATTTATAGGGACATCTACTGAACGAGATACAAAGATTGATTGTTGAGATATTTGATTTTTCCATTCGGTCTTTACATTTTTAAGCTGTTCGCTAAGTATTGCCTTAATATCTCTTATTTCTGCTCTATGTTGATCTAATTCATGAGTGTGACGAAGTAATTGTTGTCTCGCCCATTCATCCTCGAATAATGGAAGATTATCCTCTTGGGAAGACGTAGGGATATGTTTTTTTAATAATATTTTTCCCATTTTACAATGTATTTAATATTTGCTGTAAATTATCAACCAGTTTCTTGACGTCTTTTTTTTGTAACTCTAATGTTATTTGTTTTGGTTCAGTTCCTACTGGCAACTGAATACTAAGACTTTCGAATCCAAGTTTTGCAAAATAACCTTCAGTAATTGGTTGCGAATACAAGATTGATAAAGTTGCATATTCAACATTATCGAGTTTGCCAAATTCATAATCGAATACTTTTCGCTTTGTTTCCCATTTAACATCTTTTAACAATAAGCCTTTTGCTGTCTTCTTGAATATCGCTTCTTTCTTAAAATTTTCAGAGATTGATAAAACTTTACCCGTTTCTTCTAATCTCCAAAGAAACTCATCGATTCCAACATCTTTAATTATTGTTGACGGGATGTTTTCTTTGATCCCTTTTGATTTATCAGAGAAAATCGAAGCCTTTAAAAGAGCTTCTATCTCTGTTGGAATTATTTTCATAAAATTTTCAAAAGAAACTTGATCTTTGATTTTTTCAGTGACGTAGGCTTTTATTTCCGAGGGATCTAAAGTGAAATCAGGATCGCCACCAGAGTCAATATCAAGTTTAATTTTCTTCTCATTTAATAACTCAGCAGTTATACCAAGCACTAAACTGAATATTTCTCTTTTTTCCGTTCCTGGCCTAAAGGTTTCTTTACCTTCGTTGCTTTTCTTAGGTTTTTTTCCCGCCATTTATCTGCCCAAAAATAATAAGAATGAATAAAAACTAAATCTCTGCTACAAACTAAATTATCGAAAAGATCCAGAATGAACTAAAGCTCCATCTCCTAATAATAGCAAAAAAACACCGTTAAATAAAGTGTTAATTGCATATTTTTTTATATTATCTGCTATATTTTTGATCGTCAAGAATAATTTTCACTAAAAAAGTAGTGTGAGATTATAGCCAACCATTCTTAATAATTGTTGGTCAATTGCCTTGGCGAAGGCCAAGACGTAGCCAGAAGCCACCATACTAAGCAATTCTATATATAAAATGCGCTTTTGGGACGTGAAATGTGGCCGGATTCTTAATATTTTCTTATTTTCCTGTCGCAAAACCGGCCGAACATGCACTATATAGCGAGAACAGTAATTCTTTGAGAATTTGAGGTGCTAAGATGTCTGAGAATGACAAATTCTATGTCGAGCGATGTTTGGATGGCCATCCGGACGATTATCGCTACCTTGTGCGACGCTATCAGGGGGTCTTGTTAGCCAACCTGGCCGGCAAGTTGGGCAGCAGAGACCGTGCTGAAGAAGCCGCACAGGAGGCACTCATAAGAGCCTATTTCAATATGGGCAAACTAAGAAAGCCGGATTCCTTCTTTTCCTGGCTGCTCGGAATCGCCGACAACATCGCCAAAGAGCACCAAAGAAAAGAACAAATCCAACGCCAGCGCGAAATCGTCCGCTCATTTTCAGAAGAATCTGCCGGCACCGAACTGTCTCAGGATTACGCTCTCGAATCGGCAATCGCCGAACTGCCCGAGGCATACAGGAAAGTCATCCTGCTGCGATATTACGGCGAGCACTCATGCAACCAGATCGCAGAGCAGCTCGATATGCCGCTGGGCACAGTAACGAAAACATTATCACGGGCCTATGCCATGCTGCGCGAATCGCTGCAGCAGCAAAAGCAAGCAGAAGTTTATGAGGTGTCACAATGAAATGCACAGAATCTAAAGAACTAATGGTCGCTTACGTCGAAGGACTCCTGGAAGAATCGGAAAAACAGGCTGTTACGGAACACCTGAAGGACTGCCCGGCTTGTCAAGCCGAACTGCAAGAGCTGACGGGCCTTCACGACCGCCTCGTTACGAACGGCAAAGCTTTGGCCCAACAAAGTAAAATTGAAAATGATGTAATGAACCAGGTAATTCGAGAACAGAACACAAGGCTCAAAGCAGCCACAAGAGCGTCAGATGCTCTGAAAATAAGGAGAACAATCATGAAAAGTCCAATTACAAGAATAGCGGCAGCAGCCGCGATAATCGTCATAGCAGCGCTTGGCGTCAATTATATCATGGCGCCGTCCGTAACCTGGGCGCAGGTCATCGAACCGATTCTCAATGCCAGGACCATAGTCTTCGACCTGATTATAGGCAGTGAAGATTCAGGCATGGTCTCGCATGAGATCGTCGTCGGTTCACGAATCAGAAGGACCATGTCGAACATGCCGAATATGACTCTGATTATCGACATGGACAATGCAAGAATGCTCGCGCTCGACACTGTAGGAAAAACCGCCATCTATACCGACATATCAGGCGACCTCGGGGACAGTACTCGAAGTTATATCAAGTTCGTTCGCCAGATAATCACGCAGTTGGAGGACGGCCAGGTCGAGCGGCTCGGCGAACAGGAAATCGACGGACAAAAAGCAATCCTGTTCGTAGGCAAAGGTCACAACGAAGAAGTTAAAATCTGGGCTGACCCTAAGACCGCATGCCCGATGCGAGTCGAGGCCAAAATCGGTCAGGAGTACTCCTTCGTCATGAAGAACTTCGAGTTCGATGCGGACGTGGACGAATCATTGGTGAGTATGGAAGTGCCGGATGGATACACGCAGAAAAAGAACGAAATCGCTCTGGGCAATGCCACTGAGGAAGATTTCGTCGAGAGCCTGAGAATATGGGCCGAGATAATAGGTGACGGCACATTCCCCGCGGCCATCGGCACGGAAGCTACCATGCAGCAGATGCCGACACTGGTGCAGAAGGTCACTGCAATGCAGGTCTCCGAGGAAAAAGGAACGCAAATCGGCATGAGCTTCGCAAAAGGCATGCTGTTCCATCAGAAGATAAGCACCCAGGGAATCGACTGGAACTACGCCGGAGCGGGCGTCAAGCTCGGCGATGCGAGTAAGGCAATATTCTGGTATCAGCCGCAGGGCTCAGCAACCTACCGTGTCATCTACGGCGACCTGAGCGTCAAGGATGTAGCACCAGAAAATCTGCCGAAATAGAGTTTCAAGCAACAAAGAATTGTCAGAAAAGGCCGGGTCTTGCAGCCCGGCCTTGTTTTTTTAAATCCACAGAAAAAATTGCGATTTTATTTAGAGCAAAACATTGCCCTTAGGCGTTATATTAGCGACGATCGATTGTTCTCCGTAAGGAGTCCCAAGGACTGATATCAGAAAAGGTGAATCCCGGATGCTCGAAGATAGATTACTCCTATGGAAATTCAACCACGGCAGCAGGGATGCGTTCCGTGCGATCTACGAAAAGTACGCCGGGGATATGCTGACGCTGGCGGGCAACCTGTTGGACGACAAAACCGGAGCCGAAGACATTGTTCAGGACGTCTTTATCAAGCTCGTTGAGTCTGTTGGCTCGTTCCGCCTGACGGGAAGTCTGAAAAGCTATTTGGCAACCTGTGTCGCAAATCGCTCGCGTGATTGCATACGCAGAAGAATTCGTCAACGAAGCGCCATGGAAAAGCAGGCCGAGAAAACTACCGCCGGTGTGAAAAGCACGATTCATTTGGCGATATGCAGTGAGGAATTAGAAAAACTAAGCAATGCCATGAGTGAGCTTCCTTACGAGCAGCGTGAGACGATTGCCCTTCACATCCACGGCAACCTGAGATTTAGGCAAATAGCCGAATTACAGAATGTTTCGACCAAAACAGTTCAAAGCCGGTACCGCTACGGACTGGATAAACTGCGGTCAACCCTGAACGGTGAGGTAAAAAAATGAGACCGTCGGAAAATATTGAAAAGTTAATCAAGAAACTGCGTTACAAAACCAGTGCCGAAACTCACAATAGAGTTCTTGACAATGTCCTTTTGGCACTGGACAAAAAACAAAAACAGAAAGCAGGCGTCATTAAGCCTGATCTATGGAGAATTATTATGAAAACCAAGGTAACTAAACTGGCCGCTGCTGCGGTAATAATTGCAGCAGTGTTTGTCGGAATACATCAGTTGGCCGGTAATGGAGCAAACGCAGTCTATGCCAGCGTTGTCGAACAGCTCCACTACGCTCGGACGATGACTTACAGCATCGTGACTCACACTCCTGTCGATAGTATACCGACTCTCCGGCTACAGATGGCATTTAAAGAACCCGGATACATACGAACAACAACCGCGGATGGTTATATAACTGTCATTGACTGGAACCAGAACAAAGGTATTTCACTCTGGCCGCCGAAAAAAGAGTTTATCGACTTCGAGGCGCCTAACTATCAGCATGATCCGGCTCAGAATCCTTTCATGGTCGTTGAAAAATTAAGAACGCTTCCCGACCAGGCTGATGAGGTGCTCGGAGAAAAAGAAATAGACGGCAGAGTGCTTCAGGGCTTCCGTGTCACTCAAGACGATATGATCAATACCGTTTGGGTTGACCCGCAAACGGCACAGCTTGTTCGTGTGGAAATAGAGTACACAAACGCTCCTGGTATGAACACAATTATGACCGATTTTCAGTTTAATGTCGAACTCGATGACTCGCTCTTCAGCCTGGTGCCGCCGGAGGGTTTTACGCGTCTGGAAGTCCAGGCGGATGTTTCCACAGTAACTGAAGAGGACCTGATAGCATACCTGCAAATGTGGTCTACCTGGACAAAAGACGGCACTTTCCCACCGACATTCAATCCTTTAGAATTGCCGAAGGTTACTGCGGAGATGATAAAACAAGGCAAGTTTGGCGAGGGCGAAACATCGCAGCAGCAGCGACGCACTGAAGCGACGCAGATGTATCGCGGTATAATGTTTGTGACACAATTACCTGCCGGGAGCAACTGGCGCTATGCCGGCGAGAACGTAAAGTTCGGCGCTGCCCAGACGCCTATCTTCTGGTATCAACCCGAAGGCTATGAGACGTACCGTGTCATTTACGGCGACTTGAGCGTCATGGATGTTGCACCGGAAGATTTGCCGAAGTGAATCTTTCTGGGCGAGTGACATAAAAAGCCGGGTCAATTCGGGGCCCGGCTTTTTATATTAATCGTGCTGACCGAACCCGGCATAAAATCAACGCTTTGTATCTTCGGGCTTGACCGGTATACCACCGCCATAGTAGGGATATTGGTCGAATATGTCGCCTTTACCCAGGGCTCGCGGGTCTTTCGTGGCCTTCAGTTCGGCCATCAAAGCTTCGGCAAGCCCTTTCTTGACCTTAGCGTACTGGGGCTGACCGGCAACATTATTCAACTGTGCCGGGTCCTTTTGCAGGTCGTACAGCTCCTCGGCCAAACGCTTGCCAAAGGCCAACTCGAACAACCTGCGTACCTTCGGGTCGTTACGGTGCTTGAGCATGTACGACTTGGTCGGCGAAGCGTCGGTGTCAGCATAACCATAATGAGTGCCTTTTGGTTTGGAAACAACTATTTCCATCGGTTCGGCGTAGCCCGCCGGGTAGCCGGACGGCCAGCGATCGGGTTTGAAGTTGCGAATGTATAGGAACTCTTGTGTTCGAATGGCACGTGACGGGTAGCCTCCCAATCCGTCTTCCTGGGCTGGCACGTGACGCTCTTTGCCGGTCAGGACGTGGTCGCGCTTCGGGTCAACCCATCCTGACTTATCTGAGCGCAGAATATCCAGGAAACTGCGAGCGGTCATCTCCGCCGGCGGCTTCAGGCCGGCAGCTTCCAGAAACGTCGGCGCCAGGTCTGCCAGGCTGATAAAATCCTCGACCACCCTGCCGCCCTTGACTGCGGCGGACCAGCGAACCGCAAGTGGCACGTGCGTCCCTGTATCATACAGGTTGCTCTTGCAGCGGGGGAACGGCAGCCCATTGTCGCCGGAGATGACGACCAGCGTATCGTCGAGCTGGCCGCTGTCTTCGAGCATTTTCAGCAGTTCGCCAACTTCAGTGTCGAATCGCTGGACCTCCCAGTAGTAGTCGCAGATATCGGTACGGACTTCTTCGCTATCGGGCAAACACGCCGGAACTTCGACGTCTTCGAGCTTCATGCCGCTGTTGATGCCAGATTGCCATTTGTATGCTCGATGTGGGTCCTGACTGCCAAACCAGAAGCAGAACGGCTTGCCTTCGGGACGAGCTTTCAAGAACTGCTCGAAGTTTTTATACTGCGGCCCGGCGGGATTCCGTTTCCGTCCGCCCGGCCCATCCTGGCCGGGGCCCCATCCTTTGCGAGTGTAACCGACGTGATAGCCGGCATCTTCCAGCAAGTCGGGATAGACTGCAAACTTTGCCGGAAGTGTGCTCCAGAGATTGCCGCCCTCTTCCAGACGCCAGTGCCACTGGCCGGTAAGAATTGACCCCCGCGAGGGTGTGCACGAAGGCGAAGAAACAAAAGCGTTCTCGAACAAAACTCCCTGCCGCGCGACCCGGTCGAACGTCGGAGTCTTGACAACCTTGTCGCCGGCAATGCTCGCATGAGGCCAGGACCAGTCATCCGCCAGGCAAAAAAGAATATTAGGCCGAGTCTTCGAAGCCCCGCTTCCAAACGGCTCGGAGGCGTTCGCGCATCCGGCAACAGCCACCGATGCAGCACCCAGACCCATTGCTTTCAGGAAATCGCGACGTGAACTATATAGACTGCTCATATTTGTACTCCTGCATTCAGTTCATAATCTGTTCTGGTCACCATTGGAATCGGTTATCTGTAACTGAAGAATTCTTCGGGTTTGACCGGTAACTTTCGCTTGCTCACAAATTCGAACGGGCCATACCCAGATTATCTTGTCCCTGTCGGCGACAACAAGCACATCTCTGCGAATCCCATGCGGGACCCGCTGGGCGGTCAGGAATTTGCCGAGCTTCTTTTCGTCGCTTTGTCCCAGAGGAACAAATCTGTCGCCGGCCCGGCGAAAGCAGACAAACAGCGGCGGTTTTGTTTTATCCAAATCGAACCATTCAATCGAATTGGTTTTGGCTGCCTTGAATTTTTCAAAATCAACTTCATTCTTTTCGAGAACAATCGCCTGTATTAAAAATTTTTCAAAAGTTGTCTGTCCAGGAATTTCAACAGTTACAGCCTGGTCCTTAGACGATATCGGTGGGACAAGCCCCACCCTACGATTTGAAAAAATTATATTCCCATATTCGCGCCGAACCGCGAATCCGCCGGGCAATTCCATTTTTCTGCCGGTGACATTTTGCCC
>CAZHBL010000241.1:0-7839 GCA_964530105.1 uncultured Pirellulales bacterium
ACACGCCGAGCAGTCTCGGTGATACTACTCAAAACTGGCTTGGCAGGTCGCAGTACTCTGCTGACGGATATTTCGACGGTCGTCTGGATGATTTCCGCATCTACAATAGGGTTCTTACGGCAGAGCAAGTAGAGGACTTGTATAACGATAATCCACCGACATTTACACAGGCTTATGATCCGAATCCGAAAGATGGTGCTATACATCCGGATACATGGGTAAACCTTTCCTGGAAGCCGGGTGATTTCGCAGTCTCTCACGATGTTTATGTTGGTGACAATTTCAATGATGTTAATGACGGCACCGGAGATACATTCCGAGGCAATCAGGGCATGGATGTAATGTTTTATGTTGCCGGCTTTCCCGGATTTGCATATGAGGAAGGTCTTGTTAATGGCAAGACCTATTACTGGCGAATCGATGAGGTTAATGATTCGCATCCGGATAGTCCGTGGAAAGGTCGCGTCTGGAACTTCACAGTACCACCCAAGACCGCCTATGCTCCAAAGCCGGCTGATGGTGCCGAATTCGTCAGTCTTAATGTAGTTCTTAGCTGGACACCAGGTTATGGAGCAAGATTGCACTTTATAGTCTTTGGTGAAGATTTTGACGAAGTGAATAATGCTGCCATGGGTGTTCCTTATGGCTTGACGAATTACAGTCCCGGCCCGCTTGGGCTGGCTAAAACTTACTACTGGCGTGTCGATGAGTCCGATGGGGCCGCTACATACAAAGGCGAAGTCTGGAGCTTCACTACCGAAGGTGCCGTCAGCGGCCCGAATCCGGCCGACGCTGCTGTTGATGTAAAGCCCTCTGTGGTTCTGAAGTGGGATGCGGGCGCCGTCGCCGATTCGCACGAGGTGTACTTCGGCTCGGATGCGGACGCCATTAAGAACGCCACAACAGGATCGCCCGAGTACAAGGGGACAAATGCCCTCGGCGAAGAGAGCTACAACCCCGGCAAGCTTACATTTAATACGACATACTACTGGCGCATCGATGAAGTCAACGCCGTCAATCCCGATAGTCCGTGGCCGGGCAACGTCTGGAGCTTTACGACCGGCGATTACTTTGTAATAGACGATTTCGAGGACTACAACGCCGATGATAACCAGATTTGGTACGCATGGCACGATGGACTTGGGGCCGGTGCACCTGGTACACCCGAGTACCTCCCCGGCAACGGGACCGGCTCGGCAGTAGGGGATGAAACCACGGCTTCTTATACCGAGGAGACTATCGTCCACGGCGGCAGCCAGTCAATGCCCATTTCCTACGACAACAACCAGCAGGCTTTCTCGAAGTATTCGGAGGTGGAGCATACCTTGACGGATCAGCGAAACTGGACCGAGGAAGGCGTTGCGAATTTGTCGCTGTGGTTCAGAGGCTACCCGGCATCCACCGGCAGCTTCGTGGAGGGCCCGGTCGGCACTTACACGATAACCGGCTCAGGCACCGATATCTGGGACGTCAGTGGCGTTGGAGAAGGTTTCCACGATGAGTTCCACTTTGCTTACAAGACTCTTTCCGGCTCCGGCTCAATTGTAGCGAAAGTCGAGAGCGTCGGTAATACGGACGGCTGGGCCAAGGCGGGCGTTATGATTCGCGAGACGCTGAATGGGGACTCGAAACATGCGATGATGGTCGTTACCCCTGCTTCCGGTGTGTCCTTCCAGCGACGCCCCGAGACGGGCGGTGCCAGTGCCAACAATGATACCGCTGGTATAACTGCACCATACTGGGTGAAGATAGAGCGTACCCTGGCCGGCAACTTTACGGCGTACAGTTCCGCAAACGGCTCGACCTGGCAAATGGTAGGTGTAGCCGAACCCATCCAGATGGGTTCGAATGTCTATATAGGTCTGGCAGTGACCTCTCACAACGCATCAGCCACATGCCAGGCTGTATTCACAAACGTTACGACTACCGGCTCGGTCGGTCCACAGTGGGCGAACCAGGACATCGGTATAGCCAGCAACGATGCAGAGCCGCTTTATGTGGCGGTCTCCAGCAGCGCCGGAACTCCTGCCGTAGTGGTTCATGACGATCCAGCCGCGGCACAGATCGACACATGGACTCAGTGGATTATCCCGCTGCAGGCTTTAGCCGATCAGGGCATAACTCTGACCAACGTAGACAAAATCGCGATTGGCCTTGGCACCAAAGGCAATATGACCATTCCCGGCGGTGCAGGAAAGATATTCATTGATGACGTTCGACTGCTTAAGCCCGCTCCGGAACCAGCGCCGTAAGCTGGAATTTAGCCGGTAATTAGAATTAAGTCATTGACATAGCAGATTTGCATAAGTTCGGGGCCTATATCGTTTTGTTCGGTATAGGCTCTTTTTAAGTTTAAATGGTTGCCGATATGGTATTTGACGACGGAACAAACCTTCAATATAATTGCCGGCAGATGACAAATCTTTATGTTGTCGGATTAGAGCGATAGGAATCGCCTGTATTTATCGATGGAACAAATATGTTAACGAACGTTACCGCAGCCGACCTTCTGCGGCCTTGTGAGAAAAGGCTTGCCGGCTTTTATGATGCTGTTTTGATTATTGGCGGCTCATTACTGATTGGTCTCTGCGCTCATGCCAAAGTTTGGCTGCCTTTTAGCCCCGTTCCCGTAACGGGTCAGACTTTTGCCGTACTGATGCTCGGATCGCTGCTGGGAGCCCGCCGGGGCTGTCTCGCCGTACTTGCATACATTACAGAAGGGACCGCCGGGCTGCCCGTCTTTGCGGTTGGCATTGGTTCCGCTGCCCTGTTGGGGCCGACCGGAGGGTATTTGTTCGGCTTCATTCCCGCCGCTTACATTACAGGACGGATGGCGGAAAAGGGATGGGACCGGCGGATCGGAACTACGATTTTAGCAATGGTTTTCGGAAATCTGGCAATTTACTCATTCGGATTGCTCTGGCTCTGCTGCCTGACTGGATTCAACACGATGGTTTTGACTTTAGGCTTGTATCCGTTTATTGTCGGTGACCTGGTGAAAATAATATTAGCCGCGATACTTTTACTGTCCGGCTGGAAACTGCTTGGATACAACAGACTTAGCGGCGGAGCAAAATAAGCTACGGGTACAGTAAAGGTGGTCGATTTGCTCGTATGCTGCCATGCTAATCAAAGTCCCACAAGTCATAGACGTTTCTTTGATGTCATTATTGTTTCAACTTTCTTTCGCGAAAGCGGTGCAGGTCTCAGCTTGCCCTGGCTCCATAAGCCGTAACCGCTGAGCCTGTAGGGACTCTCGGGATTCTCAGACTGGCCAATAGGAAGCAGCGCCAATGATTCATCCACATTGTTCAATGGCACATATTGCGTATAAGATTGCGCCTTTTGGGATAAAATTGTGCCGCCCTCGATGCAGCTCAGAGCCGGCAACGTAAGATCATTCTGCTGGTCGAGTGACTCGAAGCCGTCCAGTGTCGAGAAATATGGAAGCTTCGTTTCGAGTAGTTTAGCCACGGCCCGCTCGTGCCATATTGATGGGTCGTCACCATAACTGGCTTTGCCGTATCGCCAGGCCGCCCTTAGAATCAGATTAACGTACTCGGTTTCGGGTTCGGTTAGCGGAGCGTTAGGATCTTTCTCGATCCTGGCGTCGATGGTCTGCAGCATGTTACAGAGACCCGAAATTCCGCCGCCATAAACCATGGCGGCAACGAACTGCTGTCTGAATGCCATCGGCATCAGATTGAGAATCTCTGTTCCCTTAACGGACATTTCGGATTTACATCCGTTGGCGCGCCAGTCTTCGAGGTAGTCAAGAGCTTTAAGCGTTTCTTCTTCCAACGGGAACTTCAGCACATCTCGCAAATGATATCCGAGAAGAACAAGGTCACGTTTGATGGGAGCGACAGTATCATAGTGGATATCCAGCACGTCTTCGGGCCTGAAGGTTTCTTTGGCGAGCACGCGTTCTTTGAGCCGCCATGAGCGGTCGCTGTCACCGAGGCTGCCGGTAGAGATGCCCATCGATATCGGATAGAAGGAAGCAATCGGCCGATGATTGGCTGTGACGAGCCAGCCCTGTTTGGGATTTATGACTTGCGGCAGCAGCTCGTGTGGCAGGATACACTGCCAGTCATTTTCGGAGTTCCATCCCTCATGGGCCGCCCTTGCATCCAGCAGGGAACGGGCTGAGCGGATTGGCAATGCCAGAATAGTTTTGTACCCGATATTGCCTTTAGTGTCGGCGAATATGCAATTGGCACTGGGGAAACGCCAGCCTCCAGTCGCCTTCTGGAACTCATAGACGTCCTTCGATCGTATCATGGCCAATGCACCCTGAAAGGTATCGTTCTTTGATTCGCATATTGGGATGCGCTTTAATACGACTTCGTCCCCGGGCCGGACACCCATCGCCAGAGATGTCACCACTGGGCCGAGATGGGTTTGTCTGACAGTGATGGTTCGATCCCTGCCGTCTTTAACTTTGATTATTTCGTTATGCACTTCCATGTTGCGCCACTGGCCGTCGAAAAGATACTGGTTTGGATGGTTGGGATCCGTTTTGAGTACAAACAGGTCGGCCTGATCGGCGCCGAGTGCAGTAAGGCCCCAGGCAATGTTTTCTGTAAAGCCGATTAGAATATTAGGACTGCCAGGCACTCCGATACCGCGTGCGTTGAATGTCTTGCCGGTGATGTGGAATTCGCAAAACAGAGAAGGATTGCGAACAGGTGTCTGCGGATCGCTGACTAATACGGATGATTTGTCCGTAGTTTTTTCCTTGCCGATGACCCAGGCATGGCTGAATCGTGGCGAAGGCGGTGGCCTTCGGAGTGGCGGCGAGATATTGACTTTACGTGTCAAATTGTGCTGTCGTGCGAAGTCCATCACCTTGCGAATCCACTCATCCGTGACATCGTCGCGTTGTATCACGGCGGCATCATCTCTTATGGGTCGGCCGCGAATGGCGCCGGCGGCATCGTCCGGTGCGAAGGAGCGAATCTTCATCCTGCCGTCCTTTATATCATAATAGGCAGGCATTTCACGCAGACCACCGCCGGAGAAGAATAGAGCAAGCCGCCACCAGGAGGCAATACAAGCAGCGGGTGTCCAGGATTCTGGTTCCAGATTGTACATCTTGAAAAGATACAACAAGTCATTCGGATGATTCTCGATGTAATCGTTGACGCCGTCGCTGTATGCCTGGAGCAGGGCAAGGGATTCTCCGTCGAGATTGGCGGCAACTTCCTGAGCGGCACGGTAATATCCGATGGTTCGCATTTCGATATCATTACGCAGGGCCGAGTTCCTGCCCTGAGGCTGTCTGCTGGAGACGCCGATTTTTACATCGCCTGTAAGCTCGGCCAGACGGCCCTGGATGATACGCAGATTGTAGTACATCTGGAACGCCCGGTCTTCGGCTACGGCGTAACCCAATCCATACATTGCCCCGGCGTCGGTCTCAGCAAAGATGTGCGGTACGCCCCATGTGTCCCTCAGAAGCTCGATACTTGTGGATTTTGGCTGGGATTGGCGATTCGCCCTGTTAGAACTACAACCTACAGGTAAGAAAGCCATCAATGAAAACATAACAGAAACTTGTATATGTTTTAGTGTCATGGAAGCGCCTTTATTAGGATGTTCATGGTATTAATTAATATTGCAGCTTAGTATTATTTGCACACTTTGTCAATCTCACGATTTAAGGTCAGCAGGTCAGTAATATGATATAGAATTTTCTTGCATTGCCGGGCTTTGGGGTGTAAAGTAAGTGAAAATTTATAATAAATTGTTTTTGGGGAATAGTGTAACGGTAGCACGACTGACTCTGGATCAGTTAGTCGAGGTCCGAATCCTCGTTCCCCAGTTTTTACAACTATCTGAAAAGCGGGGACTTACGAAATCAGACAGGCAGTATGATGAATAAATCCTGCCCCTGCTTAACGTATGCTTAATACCAATTATACATTTGCAAATCCCTTTACAAGGAGATTGCTATTGTAGTGGCCTACTGCATCAGGGCCGCGATTTTTTCTGCAATCAGAGCCTTATCGTAAATGCGGACATCGTCAATCAGGCCGGAGAAGAAACTGCCGAGTTCTTCGGAATTTCCACAACCAATGTAAAGCCCGTTGTTTGAACCCGCTAATCCCTTCTGCAGGTCTTCAGCTACCACGATACTATCAACATAGAGCGTTCTGTGTAAACCATCCCATACAAAACCTATGCGGTGCCAGTCGCCGTCAGTAATTACAGTTTCTGATACGAGCGGAGGCGAGGCTGACCGGATAATCGGAGGTATTAGTTCAGTCATGAGTCTTCCTTCTGACGGATCAGCAGAAAGCCAATTTGCTCCGTCAATTTGTGATAGAACGACCTGGCCCGGGGCGCCACCTTTGATCCAGGCAAAAACGCTAAACGCACCATCTCCCGGATTCAAAACATAGCCGGTACTGATACAGTCATCAATGCCGTCGAATTGAAGCGATCCAGCCGCCATACCGCCGGCCGGCTGCCAGGCCGGCTCGCCGATTAGTATACCATTGCAATCCGCAACGCTGTCGTGGGCTATATCGCCTTCGGTCTCATCCAGCTTCCAGTACGCTACAGCGCCGGGATATGTGAACAGATACTCAGAAAGTACAACCAGGTCCTGGACATCTATTATATCGTCCCCGAAAGGCGCCGGGCCAACGTCACACAAGGGATAGTTTTCGCCCCAGTGGTCAATTATAATGCACATGTCAGCGGCGTCGACAATTCCATCTTCATTAAGATCGGGAGTAGATAATGGAAAAATCGCATTAGCCATCAGCTTAGCGCCATCGGCATTTGGATGAATTCCATCCGGGAACATGGAAGATGTATTAAGCATCGCCGTGTATAAATCGATAACTTCCACGTCTCTTAGCTCCGCTATCTGGTCTATCATTGGGATTATCTCATCTTTGATTACTGCGTTAGTAATACCGAAATTATCACTAAACGCCGGCACCGGTTTGCATATCCATATTTTGGGTTTGCTTGGCAGCTCTGCAAAAGCGTCTATCAACAAAATGTAATCAGACACGAAATCATCCTTATATACCCAGTTCCAGCTCTTGGAGTCGTTAGTGCCTAACATAATGATAACAGCATCAGGTATTGCCGCGAGGGCCTGATTGTAAGCGCTTTGCCGAACATAAGGCAAGTCGCCGCTGCTCAGCAGGGTTGCCCCGCTTACACCGAAGTTCTGTGTTTGCCACTGGTTGTCAAAATCTTGTAACATTCTGCCCAACTGGGCCGGATAGGAATCGTTTTGACGGTCAGAAATACCGGATCCATACGTAATACTATCACCCACGCATGCTACAAGTTTTGCGTTTGCCACGTTAATAATTTGGCTGAGCGATAATGTCAAAACAATGGCAAACAGAATTGTCTTTTTCATCATAATATCCTCTTATAGTTTGACAGTATTTTCACGCAGCTTCTTATGCACACCTTTTGCAGCAAACTTTATCACCACCAGAAACCGCTGATTGTAAGCCACATGGAGTTTCTCCTCCAATGCCTATTGTATGGTTAGTGAAAAGTCTATCTTATTATGAACAAAACAGTTCAGTTTGTCAATACGTGGTGACTACGTATTTTTAGAAAAAAAGCCCCCTTTGTAACGGAGGAAGGGAAAGAGCAAGATATCCGCAGAAGCTTGAGAGCTCAGGTAATGTATTATTTGGTCTACCAAGTCAAGACAGGCCAAATCCTGCTCTCAGCGCAGCGCCTATGGCTACTCCGGCGTTTTATCTCTGAGAATATGCTATCGAATATGCATTATAGTTTCTAAAAAAAGTTGCCGTCAGGGGCGGTTGAATAGTCTCTGACGGCAAACTTAAACTT
>CAZHBL010000242.1:0-7804 GCA_964530105.1 uncultured Pirellulales bacterium
GTGCTGGTGGGGCTGAGAATAATCATTGATCTATTCGTGAATTTAGACGAGTTCACACAGCATACCGACCTTGGCACCGCGGCTGTTATCAAAAACATATTTACATTTTACCTTCTTAACAACACCCTTTACTTTCGGGATTTTGCCGGAATGATAACCGTAGTAGCGGCGGCCTTTTCGTTCGGCAAAATGGTCCGTCATAACGAGCTGGTGGCCGTAATGGCTTCGGGTGTCAGCTTGAAGCGTATAATTTTTCCGATAGTGTTTCTCGCGCTGCTGTTGACCGGTGTGCTGGTGATCGACCAGGAATTTATTATACCTCCGCTTGCGGACAAGCTCGTGCGCAGCCACAATGATATTCCCGGCCAGGAATGGTATAGAGTGAGATTTATCAGTGACGGCAAAGGTTCACTCATCTGCTCACTAAAATTCGACGTGGAAACATCAACTCTATATGATCCCACAATCCTACTGCGCCGCCCGACTTCCAGACCCCTTATCTGGGAGGTGACCGGGCGTATAGATGCTAAAAAAGCGGTTTATAATGATAAAACCGGTCGATGGGACTTGTATACACAATCTCCGGAAACCGGCGAGTGGGTTCCTCACGGCCTGCTGACTGAAAGAGGCTCCGGAAAAGGTCCCCAGCCGATAGCTTTTTATGCCAGCGACCTCACGGCAAAAGACATCCCGGTCAGGTGCGAATCCGAGCACAAAACTCTGTTATCGTTGCGACAATTGACGGCTCTCGAAGCACAAAAAATTCAAATTAGAGACATGGCTCAGCTTTCCAGCCAGAAGCATTTCCGCATTACCGATCCGCTAATAAATCTGGTAATGCTCATGATAAGCCTGCCTTTACTGGTTTGTCGCGATCCAAAGTCGGTAAAGTCTGCCGTGATGATCAGCTTTGCCCTGACCGGAGCGTGTTTTATTACAAGTTTTGCCTGCAAAATACTCGCTACGGAGATTGTCTTTGACAAGGTCATGCCGGAGTTCTGGGCGTGGCTGCCGGTCTTTATCTTCCTGCCGATTGCTTTTATCGAGCTGGATTCGATGAAAACATGAAACACGAGAGGTTCACTATTTGTAGTCCTCGGCTTTGTGCCGGACAATTCGGCCCTCGATCATGTAAATCACATCTTCGGCAATGTTCGTAGCGTGGTCCGCTACACGTTCAAGGTGGCGCGATGCTGATAGCAGGTGAATTAAACATTCGATTTGGTCCGGACGCATATGAATTGCATCCTGCACTTTCAGGTGCATCTGGTGATCCATAGCATCGATTTCATCGTCAGCGGCACAAACTTCATACGCCAGCTTGGAGTCCATCCGCACCAGAGCATCGAGACTTTTCCGAAGCATCGCCTGTGTTTTTTCGGTCATTTCATCGAAGTCGAAAGCAACATCTATTTTCTGCCGGCCGGCAAGAAACGTGCTGCGTTCGGCAAGATTAACGGCCAGGTCACCAATCCGCTCCAGGTCGTTGTTGATTTTCAGAGCGGTAATTATAAACCGCAAATCAATGGCGACGGGCTGATACAAAGCAAGGATTTTCAAACATTCCTCTTCAATATCAACTTCCATATGGTCGATTTGTATGTCCATCTCAATTACCTTCTCGGCAAGTTTTGCGTCCCGCTCCTTGATTGATTTTACCGCCTGCCGGAGATTCTTCTCAACAACCTCACAAAGTGATAACAGCATCTGTTTAAGCTTGTCGATCTCTCTTTTCATGTGTACTGTCATTGGGCGTTTTTCCTTAACATAAATTAATATCTCACCTCGTACTTGGTTCCGGATCCAACATGGCAGGTGTGCCGGCCGTCCGAGAAAAGGACTTCCCCTTCTTTATTAGTAATCAGAGTGTTTTTCATATAATCGTACCTGGGCGGCATCTCATTAATTATCTCGATCCGGCTCCAGGGAACGACCCTGATCATCAAATTTCCGATCTGAATATCCTCAGGTCTATTGACCACTCTGCCAAAATGATATGTTCTGCAGCGAAGACGTATGTATGAATCCGTGATCTCCAGGACTTCGCCCACAAGCAGATGATTATGCGCATCAGGATAGTTCTTGATAGTTCGTATTTTCCACACTTTTCGCTCATTTGTCTCATTCATACATCTGACCTTTATCCAAATCTTCCTGTAATATAATCTTCGGTTCTTTTCTTATGCGGTTTCGTGAAGAGTTGCTTGGTGGGACCGGTCTCTATGAGATATCCCTCGTAGAGAAAGGCCGTTAAATCGGAAACACGCGCGGCCTGCTGCATATTGTGTGTCACGATGACAATGGTGTAATCGCGGCGAAGCTCGTCAATTAAGTCTTCTATTTTTGCAGTGGACTGCGGATCCAGAGCCGAAGCAGGCTCATCCATCAGGAGTATCTCCGGTTCCACCGCCAGAGCCCTGGCGATGCACAATCTTTGCTGCTGGCCGCCGGACAGGTCCATGGCATTCTTATCGAGCCGGTCTTTGACTTCGTCCCAGAGCGCCGCCCGCGTGAGGCTCTTCTCCACAATGCCGGCGAGTTCTTTGCGATTTTTGATGCCGTGAATTCGTGGGCCATACGCTACGTTGTCAAATATAGATTTCGGAAACGGGTTGGATTTCTGAAAGACCATGCCGACTTTCTTGCGCAGGGCTACGATGTCGGTTGTGTGATGATAAATTTCCTGCTTGTCAATCTGCACTGTCCCTTCGGCCCGCGTTCCAATGATGATATCATTCATCCGGTTCAGCGTCCGAAGGAATGTTGACTTTCCACAGCCTGAAGGCCCAATCAGAGCAGTAACCTGTTGAGGCGGGATATCCATCGTTACGCCGAAAAGCGTCTGGACGCTGCCGTAATAGAAATTCAAATCCTTGACCCGTATCTTGAATCCGGAATTATTGTTTGAATTATTTTCTACCATCTGTATTTCTTCCTGATATGAATTCTAAACAGGATTGCCACAAGGTTGACTCCAAGTACCAGCGTAAGCAGGACAAGAGCCGTTGCGTATTGCAGGGGTCTGACCTTTTCAATGTCAGGATGCTGTGTTGCCAGTACATAGAGGTGATACGGCAGCGCCATGACCTGGTCGAATATGGATTTTGGCAATCTCGGCAAATAAAAAGCGGCAACAGTCAGCAGGATTGGTGCTGTCTCCCCCGCGGCCCGGCCGATACCCAGAATCGAGCCTGTAAGCATTCCCGGCATCGAGTAGGGCAGCACGTTTTTATATATTGTCTGCCATTTCGTCGCTCCAAGGGCAAGGCTTCCCTCTCTGAGAGATTTCGGAACCGCTCGAAGAGCTTCTTCGCTGGAGACAATAATAATCGGCAGTATCATACATGCCAGCGTAAGACAGCCGGCTATTATCGACGCTCCGAATCGCAGGAATATCACGAACAGGCCCAGCCCGAAGAGCCCGAATACTATCGACGGAACTCCCGCCAGTGTCACAATCGCCAGCCGGACGGTTCGTGTAAATCTTCCGGCCGTTGCGTATTCGGACAGATAAATCGCTGTCGCCATACCGAGTGGAAGTGCGATTATAACCGTCCCCAGCGACAGTGACAGAGTACCTACGATTGCCGGCAATATCCCCCCTTCGGAGCCGCCGCGTCTCGGCATTGTCGTCAGGAATTCCCAGTTGATTACCGGCAGGCCGTTCCAAAGGATTTTAATAATGATTGAGGCAATGACAAAAACAATTAGGTAAGTCATCACGCGTATGAGCCAGGCGGTTATGTGTTGTGAAGCTACTGTGCGCATTATCCCATCCGATATTTCTTAAGGAACTTTTGTGCAATAATGTTCAATCCGAACGTTGCCAGCAGCAGGACGATACCGACACAAAACAAAGCCCGGTAGTGGATGCTTCCGAACGCAACCTCACCCATTTCGGCTGCGATGGTGGCAGTCATGGTTCGTACCGAATCGAAGGGCGAGGCGGTGATTATTGCGGCGTTTCCCGTCACCATCATAACTGCCATTGTTTCGCCGATGACTCTACCGATACCGAGCATTATCGCCGCTACGATACCCGGAAGCGCCGCCGGAACCGTAACTTTCCATATAGTCTGCATCTTACTTGCACCCAATGCCAGTGATGCCGCCTTGTAGGATGCAGGCACGCTTCGTATGGCGTCTTCGGAGATCGATACTACTGTTGGTATAGCCATTAATGCCAACAACACCGCGCCTGCCAGAGCGGTCAATCCCGTCGCCAGGCCGAAACTGCTCTTGATCAGCGGTACCAGGACCACAAGGCCGAAAAAGCCGATAACAACAGACGGAATTCCGGCGAGAATCTCGATAAAAGGCTTGAGTATTTCTCTCTCTGCAGGTCTTGCCAACTCGGAAATATAGACGGCTGCACCGACGCCAAATGGGATTGTTAAGATTGTAGCCAGTACCGTAACCAGAAGCGATCCGGTAATTAGCGGCAGAAGTCCGAAAGATTCCTTTTGAAAGGAAACGGGCATCCAGCGGGTGCCGAAAAGCTCTTTTAATCCCGGCTTAACAGCAAATTGCCCGGCCTCCTTACCTACGAATACGAATATCCCAATAACAATCAGGATACTCGTGGAGGCCGTAGCAAAAAGCATCAGCCTGATCGCTTTTTCTTTCCAGGCGGTTTTCATTATCTAATTGAAACATATCCTGTATCTGTAACCACTTTTTGTCCTTCTGCACTCAGGCAGAAGTCAATAAATTTCTTAACGGTTCCCTGCGGCTCGCCGTTAAGGTACAAAAAAAGCGGTCGGGCGATCGGATATTGCCCTGTCTTTACTGTCTGGTCCGATGGCATCACGGCGGGTGAATTATCATCTGCTTTAACTGCTATGATTTTCACTTTGTCTTTGGCGGCGAGAGCGTAACCTAAGCCGACATATCCTATTGCTGATTTATCCGTCGATACAGATTGAATAATCGCCGAAGTAGCCGGCATCAGTTTCGCATCCTGCATGTAATCCTGCTTTTTTAATACCATTTCCTGGAAGAACACGTATGTGCCGGAGCTGGACTCTCTGGAGAGCACGATTATAGGCTCATCGGGGCCGCCCACGTCGTTCCATCGAATGGACTTGTCGGTGAATATTTTACTCAACTGCTCCAGCGTCAACTCCCCTACGGGATTGTCTGGATGAACCACGACAGCAATTCCGTCTCTGGCCACCGCGATCTCATGCGGATGAATATTCTTCTGTAAGGCAAGCTCTAATTCTTTATTCTTTATCTTTCGTGATGCGGCACAAATATCAGTAGTCCCGTTCAAAAGTGCGGCGATTCCCGTTCCGGAACCTCCACCGGTAACCGATACCTCAATATCCGGATTCTGCTTCATGAAAGTCTCCGCCCAGTTGCTGGCCAGATGCACCATTGTGTCGGAGCCCTTGATGGTTATGAATCTTTGTTCTGAACCGGTGCCGCCCTCTCGCTTCGAACATCCGGAAATCAACATCAGAGCAGTTGCTATAGTGACCACTGAAACAACGATATGCTTTGCAATTTTTTTTGCCTTCTCTTTCATTTTACTTTTCTCTCCAATTATTTGTTTCCTCTTTAATTCTAACATGATTTCCACGTTTATCAATAACCGAATGATTAGAAATCAAACTGTAGTCTCATCAAAAGCATATCCACCTGACCTACATCGTCTTTGTCAGCGTGCACATAATCCCACATTATTTTCGTGTTGGGATTCAGGTACCAATTCACGCCGGCGGTAATATCATTTAATTCGCCGCCGGTTATATCTCGGTCGCTAAGGTCGAGCCCGGAATACCTTGCCTTTACTTCCCAAGCCCCAGGTCCACCTGCGGCACTGTAATTCTTCTTGGGTTTAATCCGGCTGAACGCCCCTTCGGAAGTCTTATAGTTCCTGTGCTCCCCTGTCAGGAAATAGCTGGCCTGAACATAATAACCGTCGAATTCTACATCCGAGCCACCACCGAGCCTATCGGCAGCGGCCATCATATACTCGCCCTGCAGAGATAGCAGCCCTTTGACCCAGGCGGCCTCGAGTCCCACCAGGTCCACCTGATCACCCGCGAAAGTGCCCGTGTCTACAAATCTGTCCGTCAAATGTGCTTCGGGTCTTTGGCGGTATCGGATCGTATCATCAGGATTTCTGTAGCTATATGCGGCGCCAAGGTGCAGTAAGTTCGCGCCTTTATCTTCGTAGATGGGTAGTACCGTAACTCGTCCGGTCACGTTATACCCGCCATCATCAACATTTTCACCGAAGTCATCCGTGTCTCTGAACACACCAATTGCCGTGGTCATTCGTTCATCAGAGGCAACGTTCTGGATCATAAAACCGGTCTTTCGGCTGGGAGCAAAAATATTGGGCAGAGCCCTCTCCAGAAAAGTAATGTACTTGCTGCTTGTCAGCTCTTCCAAACTAAACGGTTCTTTAAAGTGACCCATCCAAAGTTGTCCAAGCGGAAAATCGGTCAGAACGAGATAAGCGTCTTTGAGAACCGCTTCACCACCGGCAAAGTCGAACTGCAGCTTATACTCGACGTTGCCGTAAATCAGGCCGGAAAAATACAGTCGAGCCCGTCTAATCTCAACGGCGTCTTCCTGCTCGCCTACATCTGATTTAATTGCGTTATCCTCACTTGACCAGAACCAGTCGGTCTGCAGCCTTCCGCCGATCTTCAACTTGAAATTACCATCCAGTGTGGCAAGATTTAATCCTTCCTTCCAGTATACTCGAAAATCAGCAGGATCTGCCTCAGTCTCTTGTTTTTTCAACTCTTCTATTTGTTCTTCAAGGGATTTTTCTTTCTGCATTTGCCTTGCTTCGAGCTGTTCGAGTCTCTCCTGTGTCTTTTGAAGTTCTTCCTTCTGCCACGCGATCTGCTCTTTGAGATCACTAAGCTCATTGGCCTCTGCAACAGGTAGCTGGACAAAGACCAGAAATATTAGCATCATCATCAGGAGTATTTGTCGCATTTCTTTTCCTTTCTAATCAACAAAAATCATGGGCACCTACATCGTGCTTCCTGGATAAATATACGTTTTAAATATGAAGTGAAGATGAAGTAGCTGTGAAAAATTGATGAAAGACAAAGAAATTCTTCAGTTCTTTTTGAAGCAGTACAGGAGCCTTTGCCCCATTTTGACGTGCGCTTTCGATGATGATTTTCTTGTTGTGAAGCAGCGCGATGTATTTTACAACGCTCTGACTCAAACATTTTTCATCCAAATCTACAATAACGCCTTTGTTGTATCCGATGATATCACTTTATTGAGAGAAAATCACAAATAATTGAACAGTAAATGTCTCACAATATTTAGCTGTTTTAATCGCTCAATTAGTCTTCATTACTTCTCTCATTGAAGTAGTCCAAATCACTTAACGGCAAAACAACAGATGTTGCAATATTTACTAAATGAGCCATAATGCGCTTGAAATGTCTTGCGATTAAAGTGAAACAGACGGCCTGATTTACCGTCAGATTACTCTGTGCCAGGCGCTCGACGATCTGGTCGCATCCCTTTGCTATTTTCTTTTCATGTTGCCAGGCTGATCTGGCTTGTTCTTCATCTGCTTCAATGAATGCCTTTTTAGTCTGTTGAAACAGTGCCAGGATCTTTTTATCCATCTCGTCAAAATATTCGCTGAATAGAGCACAGTCAATTGGCCCTGCCAGTAACTCGGTAACCTGATAAAGGTTCTTCGAATAATCGCCGAGCCGTTCGGCGTCCTTGACAACACTCATAAGAATCAGGCAGGCATTGACATTCACTGTCGGCTGAAGCGTAAGATGCTCTACGATCCGTTTGCGTATCTCTT
>CAZHBL010000243.1:0-7789 GCA_964530105.1 uncultured Pirellulales bacterium
CCCCCCTCTATTATATTGGCTGAGCTGGTAAAGACTGTGGCAGGAACTTTGAATCTTTGGAGCACTTCTTTAGCCGTATAAAGCACATCACTGTAGCCTCCGTCAAATGTTACGGCTACAGTTCTATCTCTAAAAGGCCTTGATGTTTCCAAATGGTCCTTCATCTCATCAATCGATATGACATTAAAGTTTTGTGCCAGATATTCAATCTGCTTCTCAAAATGGTATGGCTCCACTGCCAACTGGAGAGGATCAAAGCACAACGATGCTACTCTGTGGTATTGCAGGACGAGACAAGTGTCAACTCCAATATGCCTCGAAACGGCACTTGGACTCGCTGACAAATCCTTGGGCAAGAAATCATGCATTTTCTTGATTCTCCTTCCCCATACGAAAATAGTCAGCAACTTGCTCTCCATAGCAAGTCACCAACGGACGAACAATCGCTTAGTTACCTACTTCCTGTTCTCCATAACCATGAATTATCAGTTTGAGTTTGAAAATTCACTGCGCTTACTATTTACTACTATATAGTTTCGACCTCATAACTGTTGATCCTTGCACCCGAAATGCTGGACTTGCGATACAAAATGTCGTGACTTTCACCAGAAATATACTTGTATCGCACACACCAAATCCTTGGATTAAGTGAGCGTATTCTTCCGTGTCATTTCGGTAAGTTCGAAGAGTTTAGGGCTTCAGCGGAAGGCTTGGCACACCAACTAAACAGTATTATCCGGAAGATTCATAAGTGGCGCCGGTTAGATCTGATAGATGCCGTGGACAGCTTTAGAGCGAAGGCTACCCAAATAGAATCGATAGAGGAACTGTTTAAGTTAGCAATCGACAAGATTCCTGAGATGGTGGAGGCAAAACATTGCTCAATTTTCACTGTTCAACTCCATCTCCTCAGGTATGAGCGCCGCGTAGTGCCGTCGACAGATTTCAGGAGAGTTGCCCATCAGTGTCGCAATCTTGTAGAGAGACACACCGTTCTGGGCCAGCTGGCTGCCGAATGTATGCCGGAAGTCAAGGCATGTCCACTCAAGTCCTTTGGCTTGGTTGATCTTTTTCAGATCCTGTGAGAAATTATCTGGGTCCCATCTTTTTCCCTTGGGCGAGGGAAAAAACCACTGGCAGTCATGCCGGGATTTGTATGTGCATAGTATTTTATAGAGAGCATCACTTATAGGCACGACGCGATTCCTCTTGGTCTTAGGCTGCCAGCACTTACCCTCAATTGTCTTTGCCTGCACCCGAATCAGGCGGTTAATTAGGTCGACATCATCATGTGTCAACCACAGAGCTTCCTCACGGCGAAGACCTGCGTAGATGTAAGTGGAAACCAGGGCATGCATCACCGATGCTCCCGCCAAGACCCGCAATTGGATTATTATCTCGTCAGACCTTAGGAATCGAATCTGAGGTGCAGGCTCTCTTCTGCGGTCAACGCCTGCAAGTGGGTTTGAATGCTTCCGATCACGAGAACGAAAGCCATGATGTTTTATCGTATAGGCAAAGAGCTTGTGTAAAGTCTGGCGCATTAGGTTAGCTGTTTTGGGGGACCATCCATCTTGTTGGATCCGAGCAGCTATAAACCGATTAATAACCTCGGCAGAGACGTCCTCCAGCAATTCTGCCTTTACATGCTTCCCCGCATACTTGTCGTGGCCAGCCTTGGCATTTTTTGTACCAAACTTGGCTCCAGGAACTCCTGGCTCCAGCAGATCACATACAGGGCCGAAGAAAACACGCAGCCTGCTGAAGTCATTCTTGTATGACTTAAATGTACGAGTAGCCATCAGTTCCTTGCAGAAGGCCTGCAGTATTGTCGAGAGGGATGTTTTACTCGCGACATGTAGATCACCAAGAGCAAGCTCGTACTCGATGCGTTTTTTCTTGGCCAGTGCTACTCGTTCATTCTTGGTCTTAAGCGATTTCTGGACCAGCTTACCGCTGAGGTAGTAGCTTATCCAAAATTTACATCCCCGTTTATATAGATGCGCCATGGCAGTCTCCTTAGAAAACTAATCTACCTATTTAGAAGTTTACCAGAGATTGCCTCAGGCGTGATTTCAGGTGGCTTATTTATCAATGACAAGTCGTTGGATGCAAATGTCTATTAC
Organism: uncultured Pirellulales bacterium; assembly: GCA_964530105.1. GTDB lineage: Bacteria > Planctomycetota > Phycisphaerae > Sedimentisphaerales > Anaerobacaceae > JAFGPJ01. The sequence goes on from CAZHBL010000243.1 coordinate 2,127, forward strand.
AATTTAATGACATTCTGCCCAGAAACGCAAAAAGGCAGTCACAGCTAAATCGTTGCGACTGCCTTACTTACATCAATAGCGGGGGCAGGATTCGAACCTGCGACCTCCGGGTTATGGGCCCGACGAGCTACCAGACTGCTCTACCCCGCGATCACTATTTTTTATATACTACAAATATTATTTCTATTCAAGAAAAATAAAACATAATTATATATTTTCACGAATCGCTCCAGCAATCTCTTCGATCTTTCCATCTTTATATTCGAAAGAAGGCCAGTTCCTAAACAGGCCATCACCGGTATTTCGAGGCACTATATGAAAATGCAAATGCTCTATAAGCTGCCCTGCTGCCCTGCCGTTATTGCATAAAAGATTATAGCCGTCGGAATTCATCGCCGCCACTACGGCACCGGCAATTCTACCAATACGGCTAAAGGCCTTGCCCAAAAGCTCGGCAGGACATTCATGCAATTTTTCAAAGTGCTGTTTTGGAATCACCAACGTGTGTCCATCGCTTATTGGGCCGATATCCAAAAATGAAAGAATAACTTCATCTTCGTAAATTTTCGTAACCGGTATTTGTCCGGCTACCATTTTACAGAAAAGGCAATCTTCCGCACCCATCGTAGGGCCATCCTGAAAAGTATCCGGCTACTGCTCCCGGTTATCTTGTTCTTCGTCGTCCCGGATTTCAGTTTCTTCTTCCCCGGCAGTCTCCTCGGGTTCGATCGCTACTTGGTCTTCGGCAATCTTATCGATTTCTACGGGTTTCTTTGTCTTCTTGCGCGAGCGTTTTTTGCTCTTCTTTTTTAAACTCTCATCGGCACCTATGAGCTGCAGTAAGACGAGTTGGCCGTTATCACCCAGCCTTCTTAAAGACAGCCGTATAATTCTTGTATAACCACCCGGCCTGTCAAGGTATCTGGGACCAAGCTCGCTGAACAATTTTCCGACGACGGTGCCTTTTCTAACAGCCTCACCGTCCTCATAATCTATAATGTCACGGTTTCCAAGCAGAGCAATAGCCCGACGTCTGGCCGGAAGTGTTCCTTTTTTCGCCAACGTGATCAACTTCTCAGCAAAAGATTTTACCTCTTTGGCTTTTTCTATTGTGGTCGAAATCGTTTCATGCTGGAAAAGCGAAGCGACGAGATTTCGCCTCATAGCCAGACGATGCTCCTTTGTTCGACTCAACCGACGCCCTGCTACTCTGTGACGCATATACTTAAACTCCTCTTGTATTTATACATCTGTCATTCCTAAAGACAGGCCTATGTCGGCAAGTTTTCTCCTGATTTCCCGCAGGGAAGTTTTGCCGAAGCTCCTGATCTTTAGCAAATCAGCTTCTGTCATTTTTACCAATTGTCCAACCGTTTCGATTTTTGCCGAGTCAAGACAATTGTTTGCTCTTACCGAGAGTTCCAATTCCTGGGTCGGCATGTTCAGTTTTTGTGCCAATTCCTCATCCACAACTGATTCTTCAGCCTCTTCTGCTGCAATTTGAGATTCAGCAACAGTATCTTGTCCAAGATCGAAATATTGTACGAACGGATTTACATGCTTGCGCAAAATTTTCGCGGCTTCAACCAACGCCATTTCAGGCGTGATTGTCCCATCTGTCCAAATTTCCAGGATCAGTTTGTCATAATTAGTTCGCTGGCCCACACGTGTATTTTCTGTCGTGTATCTTACTCTTGTAACCGGTGAATATACGGTATCAAGCATTATCCTTCCAACCTCCTGGTCAAACCTGTCTGCAGCAGCGATTCGCTCGGAAGCCGGTATGTAGCCACGTCCGTTCTCAACAACCATATCCATTTTAAAATTAACATCTTCAGTTAAGGTAACCAGCACTAAATCTTTGTTTATCACTTCAATGGTTGGGTCAACAACTATATCAGCCGCCGTTATAACACCAGCTTTATTTGTCGAAATGCTCATTGTTTTCGGCTCTTCGTCATGAAGCCGAATAACGAGACTCTTAACATTCAAGACGATATCAGTAACATCTTCCATCACTCCTTTTATCGAACTGAATTCATGGTCGACACCTTCAATTTTGATCGATGTTACGGCACTACCTTCCAAAGAGGAAAGCAATATGCGCCTAAGGCTATTACCAATCGTCGTGCCAAAGCCACGTTCAAAAGGTTCAATAAAGAATCGGCCATACTTATCACTCGATACCATCGTGTCTCGTTCAACACGAGTCGGCAACTCCAAACCACGCCATGTAACTCTCATATATGTCTCCTATATAAGTCTTTGAGTTAATTGTGTCTGCCCAAAACTCAACACTTATACAAACTAAACTTTTGCAGAATCTGAATAAAAAGCCTAAAAATATTTATCTTGAGCAGAACTCCACAACTAACTGTTCCTCAACAGGAATCTGAATATCATCTCGAGTAGGTAATGCAACAACAGTCGCTTCGGATTTTTCCCTGGCCAACTGCAACCAGCTTTGTGCCGTAAAATTCGGATTCGTTTCCAACTGCTCTTTAATTTTTTTAAGGCTTTTTTCTGAACCTTTGACTGTTATCTTGTCACCGATTTTTGTAGTATAATCGCTGATATCCACCTTGCGACCATTTACATAGATATGGCCGTGAGCAATTATTTGCCTGGCTGCTTTGCGCGACGGCGCAAAATTCAACTTATATACAACATTGTCCAAGCGTCTTTCCAGTAATTGCAACAACGTTTCGCCGGTATTTCCCTTTATCCGCTCGGCCTGGTGGAAATACCTCATAAATTGCCGTTCCAGAAGCCCGTAATATCTCTTGACTTTTTGCTTCTCGCGTAGCCGAACACCGTATTCACTTGACCTTCCTCTGTGCCATCCGTGCATTCCAGGAGTCAGATTACGCTGTTTTTTCTCGACCGGACATTTAGCCGTCTCACATCTTATGCCCTTCAGCATAAGCTTCATTCCCTCACGACGACAGTTTTTACAAGATGAACCTAAATAACGTCCCATTTTTTTATTTAACCCCAAAAAAGTTCTTTGGTATCGGTTTTACACTCTTCTTCGCTTCGGTGGTCTACAACCATTGTGCGGCAGCGGGGTAACATCTTCTATTGAAGCGATACGCAATCCCGCCTGCTGCAAGGCTGAGATGGCAGATTCACGGCCCGAACCAGGCCCCTTGACCCTGATTTCAACCTCACGTACGCCATTACGCATAGCAGTATTGGCACAGCGTTGTGCTGCCCTTTGAGCGGCAAAAGGCGTACTTTTACGAGAGCCTTTGAAACCAACGCAGCCCGCTGAACCGGCACAAACCGTATTACCATCTAAATCTGTAATCGTAATCAACGTGTTATTGAACGTCGCTCTTATATGCACAATAGCTCGAACGACATTTTTTCGAACTTTTCGCTTTATTTTTTTTGCCATTATTATTCCCGTACTGCGTATTTATTCATAATAACCGATTTTAGCGACTTTCCTTCACACCTTTCTTGCCGGCAACGGTTTTTCTTGGTCCCTTGCGAGTGCGTGCGTTACTTTGCGTGCACTGTCCGTGAACAGGCAGACCCCTTCTGTGGCGAATGCCCTTGTAACAATTTATATCTCGCAGGCGAGCTATGTTTTGACTAACCTGCCTGCGAAGCTGACCTTCCACGATATAACTGCGGTCGATAATCTGGGTTATGTGGCTAAGCTCATCTTCGCTGAGCTTGCCGGCCTTTGTAGCTTTATCGATTCCGGCCTCTTTTAATATCTGCCCCGATGTGTATTTACCAATACCAACAATATAGGTCAGTGAAATCCATATGGATTTGTCATTGGGAATATCAACACCAACTATACGCGGCATAAAAACTCCTCTTTTAAATCGATTATTGATCCTAAGGTTATCGAATCATCAATCATCATTCACCAATTATCGTTTGTCAATTAACCCTGACGTTGTTTATGGCGAGGATTCGAACAAATCACCCGCACGATGCCTTTGCGTCGAACAACTTTACAATTCTCACATATACGTTTTACAGAACTTCTAACTTTCATATTTATCCCTGCTCTTCGATCATAGTTTACGGCCGAACAAGCTTGCTATTCGCCGTAAATCAACCTCGGCTAATGCCTGAGTACAATTCTGCCTCTATTTAAATCATAAGGTGACATCTCTACTATGACCGTGTCACCCGGTAATATTCGGATAAAATTCATGCGCATCTTGCCCGAAACATGTGCCAAAACCTTGTGGCCGTTCTCCAACTCTACTCTAAACATCGCATTTGGCAAAGCATCAGTCACTTTGGCTTGCAATCTTATTGTATCCTTCTTTGCCATTTGTTTCATAATCCGTGACTTATGATTCGTTCATTTCCCTTGTTCAATGTCCGTTTATCGTTAATACTTCACAATCATTTTTTAATATCACGATTGTATGTTCAAAATGAGCCGAGGATTTCCCGTCTCTTGTTACTACTGTCCATCCGTTCTTTAAGGTTTTCACGGCACTGGTGCCAGCATTAATCATTGGCTCAACAGCCAAAACCATTCCTTCGGCCAAAACAATATCATTCGTCAGCAACTCATCACTGACAAAGTTAGGTACTCTCGGCTCTTCATGCATTTTCCTGCCGATACCGTGCCCAACAAAGTCCTTCACTACGGAAAATCCAGCGGATTCAGCATATCGTTGCATCTCGGCAGCTACCTGACTCCATCTAACATCCGGTGCAGATTTCTCTATTGCTATATCAAGAACACGTTTTGTTACGTCCATTAGTTTGCGTCTATTCTCGGAAATCTCACCAATAGCAATCGTAACTGCCGAATCTGCACAATAACCGTTAAGTCTGACACCGAAATCGATGCTGAGGATATCACCGTTCTTGAGCTTTGTATCCTCTGAAGGAATCCCGTGAACGACTTGTTCATTTATCGAGGCACAAATTGCACCAGGAAACGGGATTCTCGCAACCGGGCTTCGGACACCTTTAAATAAAGCTTCCGCTCCGGCATCAGCGGTCATTTGCAGAGCTACGCTGTCAAGCCAGGCGGTGGTCGTTCCGGGCTCTGCAATCTCCTTTAGTTTTAAAAGAACATCTGCTACAACGGCACCTGCCTTGCGCATCAACTCAATTTCCCTACGACTGCGAAGCGTTATAGCCATCGAATTTCAAATCTCTTCATTCGCGTCTCGTGATTCGATACAGAGCCATCGCTTCACGTTTTAACAAGGACATCCAGTTTCTCAAACATCGAAGCCCTTACATCGTCGGGATCCCTGTCAGCATCAAAATCATAGACAGTACTGTTTTTCTTATAATAATCCACCAGGGGCTCTGTCTGCTGGTGGTAAGTCTTAAGGCGATTGGCCAAAACTTGCTCAGTATCATCAGGCCTTTGAACAAGTTCTGTGCCATCTTTATCACATATACCTTCAGTTTTCGGCTTTAAGTTTTCAATGTGGTAAACTGCTCCACACTGCGGGCAACTTCTTCTTCCGGTTATTCGCTTTGTTACTACCTCGTCTTCTATCTCCAAGTTCAAAACAGCATCTATTTGTTGCCCGCTTGCGAGCAAAGCTTTATCAAGCTCGACAGCCTGATTAACCGTTCTGGGAAAACCATCCAGCACAAAACCGGTAGCAGGGGCCTTCTCGATTGCTTTGGCCATCATCTCTATTATTATTTCATCCGGC
>CAZHBL010000244.1:0-7723 GCA_964530105.1 uncultured Pirellulales bacterium
GAAACTTACCACCGCTTCCGCCAAGAGTGGCACTTGAGTGAGATGTTACAAAAAAATAGCCCAGTAGCAAATAGCCATCTGGGCCAACAAAAACTTAAACCTGCTCTATTTCCATGTTAGTTTTTTCGAAGTCTATTGCGAATATCAAACGCCTGTAAAATCGTGTCATCTGGTATTAACCTACCATTAAAGAACTGCCTTTTGTGTTTTTTTAGAAGTCCGACAATTTGCGATCGTTCTCCATCAGGGTACCATGTGTTACAAACAAAGTCTATAGATGCAACTAACTCAAGCTGTTCTGCAGACCGCAAAATATCGCCGCAAACTTCTTTGAATTCGTTGAACTTCTGTAGACAGTTTTCACTAAATCTCCACGTACGAACGGCCTGCTCATACTTGGGCCTTTCAGTACCCAGAACTGTATAGGCATCATAGACCAGATCCTGTGAATACGGCCCATACCTGTACCAGCTAAAACCATAACCGAGCTTTAGGCCATATGCCTGCAACAAGTAAATGGTCTTCTGTAATTTTAGACGCTCCTCAGTACTGTCCCGCTTCAACCCAAACTCTTCGACCAGTTTATAAAGAATTGTCCTATTATCTATCTGCATTTTATGACCACCTCTATCTCTTGTTATCGGCTTACAACCCTCTATCTCTCTAATATAATACTGCAAAGACCCAAAATCCACCACCAAAATGGATTCTGTTATCAGTTTTTCCAAAAAACATAATAATTCATAATTCTCTACTGATCACACTCAGGCTTTTGGACTCATATAATATTTCCTTAGACTCTCCGACGTTTTTCTCCCTGTTAGAAACTTTAAGACTTGAATTCCTTGATCACAAATCTTTCAAAAGCTGCTTCTATAGCCATTCTGCTGGCTTCAACCTTCTTGTCATTTTCTCTTTTTGATGGTACATAATACACATTAAAAATCAACAATGCTTTATCACTAAGACCGCCAAGAATAGTCGCGTTCGACTTCGCAGCAGGTATTATTTTGTCTCCTTCTCCAGGTTTCTTATACATAATCCTAACAGCTTCCCGGTTACCTTCTTCATCTGCGCCATCTTCTGTTTCCATGCTTTCTTTGTATTTCATCACTTCTTGCTTAACCAGATTTGCCTTTACCCTGTCTCGGTAAATCTCAAGTTCGTTCGCGACTTGTGTAGCTATTCCGTTAGCCTCATCTTGTACTCTGTCCTTGTACCCATCATCCCGTAGGTCAATCAGCTTTTGACAAGTAGAAAAAACCGGTTCAGGTATCCGCCCATCCATGATCGTTTTTACACAATCGTTTATATACGATTCTTCATCTGTTGCCCCGTTTTTCTTTTCCTTCTTGTCCAAATCTACATGTAACTTCCTCATTTTTGAAAAAACCTGTGCATCCGTGTAAGCATATATTTCGTGCAAGTCCTCCGGCCGCTTACTACGGATGCAATCACGAATCTCTTCCAGGCCCATTAAAGCCCATACTTCATTCCGATGCTTGACCATGTATCTCATCACATCTCGAAAAAGCAAATCCATAAATCGTACTTTCCGATTGAATATTACTTGTGTCTGTAGAAAAAATCGTCCAAGTATATAATGTTCAACAACATGAAGGCCTTTTATCTCGACACACAGATCGGCAATACCACCTTTGTCTCGGAATATGGCCAACCTTGAAATAACATATTCCAAATCAACTTTCCCATATCCCACACCTGTGAAAAATGAATCTCTCAGAAGATAATCAAGCCGATCCGCATCAAGCTCAGAGTGAAGTAATAGCGTCGGCACATCTGTGTAATTTTGACCGACAATTATTTGTGCGATTCTCTCCTTTGCTCTTTGACGCCTTTTCTTAGTTTTCCACCCTTTGACCTTGCTCAACACACGGTCGATTTCCTTGCTATGCAGTACAATCTCAGCCGACAACCGCTCATGTAGCTTGGTATTACCGCCTTTATACAGGTCTTCTGGGCCAAATAATCTCGACCAAGTTGGCTCTTCCCGAACAAAAGGATCAAAAGTTCTATCCTCCACTTGAGATGCGAGTTCTTCTGTGCCTTTAAGTACTTCTTCTCCGACATGTGACAGTGGTACATGCCCAACATCGTGAAGAAGAGCTGCAAATTTTAACAGCTCTTTTTGTTTCTCCTCTTTGTCGAACTTATAATAGTAATTATCAGTCCTATTCTCCAAGTGCTCTATCAATTTCTTAACTATGTGGAATACCCCTATTGTATGCGAGAATCTTGAGTGTTGCGCGCTGGGAAAGACTGTATGCAAAGGCCCGAGTTGCTTAATCCAGTGCAGCCGTTGAAATATAGGTAAGGTTACTAATTCGAATTCGATATCATTCAACTCGATATAACCGTACACTGCGTCATATATTCTCTGGTTTTTAGCCATAGCATTATATGTTCTAACTTACTACATTAAGCGTTTCTCACGTTCTTCACCCGTGAGATAATTACAACAGCTTCCACTATGTTTACAGCGTATCTCACGGGGTAAATGTTGATAACGAATTTTAAAAAATGCAAAAAAAGTTAAAATTTTTACCAAATCGTCTGTTACGGTCCAATTTCAGCGATTTTTATTTGCCGGGAAGGTCGGAATTTATAAAAAATGACGGAAAAGCAGAAAAAAACGAAGGGAAATCAGGCTATCAGGTTATCAGGTAATGGCAATCAGACACTCAGCAGACCAGGAACAGAAGCCTTTGACATTTTCGATTTACGACTTGCGATAGCTAAGCCATAAATTTACGATTTTTCTATTCTTTCCGCGTAATCAGCGTTCACCCCGTGAGATAGGCAAAGCCGTCATCTCATGGGGTAAATCAGCGTTAATCTGAGTCTAATATATTTTCAGACACGGAAATGCACGGTTACACAGATAAATAGTATCTATCGGCGTCAATCTACGTCAATGACACTTATCTCTCGATTATTTCGAGACTTACCTGCTCACTTATATTTTCCGAGCCCCGTATTCTTCCCTGAAGCCTACGGCTCTGAATATCTTACTGAAAAATCTGTCTCCTTGAAGTCCGGCGATAAACCAAGACCGTCCGAGAGGCCGACAATGTTGTTCTCAGACCCGATTTCAAGCCATGAAAGCCGGATTCGCCCGTCATAAAACATCTCGATCTGGAACGTATTCGGACTGGTATTGCTGAATTCAGGGACATGCTGCCATGTTACGGCCACCCTGTCAGCTAATTGCCTGGCTGTAACGGTTCCATCATTTTCCGCTGTCAGGTCACAATATAAGCCGGATATGCGCAGTATCTCGAAATGTTCGTCCAGAGTTTGCGAGAAATCAGTATCGCCTTGGGTAAAGGTTATATAACCATTGACGCCTACGAAGAAACTTCGAAAGCTCTGATTGAATATTTTCACTCTCGCCTGGTTGCTTAATACGACCCGCACATAATTATCTTGTGGCAGATCAAGACTTTTTCCGCCGAATGGATTTGTCGGTAATTGTGTAATATCCTGCAGCGAACCAATATAAGAAACTCCATCCGAAGCCGGAGTGAACATAACCGAGGAGTATTGTAAGTCGAAAGTGTCCTTATCCGAGAATTCCTCCGTTAGGTAATCGGGTTCCGACGGCGGCGGAGGCGGCGGCGGACTTGTAAATAGTTCCGAAAGGTCTGTCTCCTGGAAATCAGGCGGTACACCTAATCCGTCGGATAGACCGACAATACCGCTTTCGGCGCCAATCACAAGCCAGGACAGCCGGATATTTCCGTCATAAAACAATTCGATCTGGAATGTATTCGGATTGCTGCTGTTATATTCAGGAACATTCTGCCATGTTACAGCAACACGGTCTATCATATATTTCCAACTGACTTGTCCGCCGCTGGATGGATTCAGATCATGGAACAATGCGGACACGCGGAGTCTGTTAAAATGATTTTCCAGGCTTTCCGAATACTCCTGGTCACCTTCGCTAAAAGTAATGTAACCGTTACTTCCGACATAGAAGCTCGTGAAACTGTTCCCGTAGAGAGACACCGTTATCGGGCTGCTTAATTTAACGAATGCGAAGCTATCATCGCCCAATACCAGATTAGTTCCGCCGGTCGGGTCGGTCGGTAATTTCGAAATCTCCTGCACCTGGCCGCTATAGGAGGTGCCGGCTACGTTCGGGGTGAACATAATCGACCTGAACGAAAGATCGAAGTCATCGCCGTCTGATGTAAATTGCTCGACAAGGTAATCCGACACTGCCGGCGGCGCCTGGGGCAGCTCAGAAAAATCGGTCTCCTCAAAGTCCGTCGGCACGCCCAGACCTTCGGACAATCCGACAATACACGGCGCAGCATCAATTCCCAGCCAGGAAATACGGATACTCCCATCGTAATACAACGCAATCTGGAACGTGTTGGAGTTGTTTGTGCCAAACTCGGGAATATTTTCCCATGTCACAACTGCACTATCGTCCAGTTGTTTCCAACTGACTTGCCCCGCCTCCGACGCATCGAGATCGCAAAACAATCCGGATACGCGTGAGAGGTCAAAATGGTTGGACAAAGTGTCCGAGTATTCCTGATCGCCTTCGGTAAAAGTGATATAGCCGTTACTGCCTACATAGAAGCCGGTGAAACTGGTGCCGTAGATCGAAATTGTTGCCGAATCGCTTAACTTGATGAAGCTGGAAGTATCATCGCCCAGTCCCAGATCGATGCCCCCTGCAGGATCTGTTGGTAGTTTTGAAATCTGCTGAATCTCGGCGGTATAGGAAGTGCCGTCCGGAGTTGGAACGAAGAAAACTGATTTATCAGTCAAATCGAAAACATCCCCATCCCCTGCAAACTGCTCGGTTAGAAAGTCCTGTGCCGGAGACGGCGGAGCAAAGACCACATCGAAAGGATCTATATAAATCGTGCCGGGGAATTGGGCATAGAAAAGCCACGAACCTTCTTCGAGCGGTCCAAAATACCCCTGAAGTCCGCATACAGGGTCATATTCTGTGGGAATTGGGTCTTCCGGTGCCGGAGGTTCGAATTGAAGGTCTATTCTTTTTTGCACTACGTCAATTATTAGAGTTGGCGTACCGCCCAGACTCTGCTCCGCCTGCCACTGATTGTCAAATACATCGATGGGAATGGTAAAACTGATAATGTCGTTTGTCGTGGGCTTCTGTGGAAAACGACCGAAATCCTGGAGATCATCTCCTGGAATCCAGGATACATTCAAGTCGACACCTAATGCGGACCCACAAAAGATAAATACAATAATGGTTTGTAATAATACCTTGCTCATTTTAGTGTCTCCTTATTTTAACTGTTTACTTGTATATTTTACGAGAGATGCCATCATGATAAATACCGATATAGTCCTGAGCTTCATAAACACCCATCCTTTCCAGCCCGACAGTTTCAGATTTGGAGATAAATTATACCAAACAAGTCAACTCTACACAAGCTACAAATGATCTTAATTGTGAAGAAAAAATCCAGAGACAAATTACGGAATCTCAGAATATAGTGGGAAGTCACGGAGAAAATCTCGAATTTGCTTGATTTTCTGAGTGTAATTTAGTATAATACACAACAAATAGAATACAGAAGATTAACAAATCCAAAGGCAAAAATCTCTTATATAAGTCCAGAATCCGCGTAAGTCGGTGTAATTCTGTGACTAAAAAAGAATTAATTTGAAAAAACAAAGCCAATTCAAAGCCAATAGCCAGCTTTTTGCCGAAAATCCGAGATAAAGCCGATGGGTGGGGATAAATTCCCCAGTTTGGCAGTTTTGTGCGGGTTAAGATGGCTAACCGGGTTGTCGGCTGGGGCCGAAGAGCGATTTGAAGTAACACTTTATCCAGGTCCAGTGCAGGATGATGTGTGTGAGCATTAGAACGGCGAAAATTACGGCCAGGTAGAAATGGATGCCGCCCCATTCGTGACGATCCATCGACCAGAGGTATTTAATCTCACCGGGCCCGCGACCGCCGCGAAAACTCTGGCCGTGCCCTGCTGAGCCGGGCGGCAGAACGTATTTCATAATAAAGCCGGTAAAAGCTAACGTGAGCAGGTCTAAAAAAGCAATAAAATCGACAATAAAATTTGCCGTCGTGCGTTTTATCATGCGAGCACCTGAAAATACATAGAAAACTTACGTTCTTGAACATTGAAACTCGAAAGTAAAGACGGCTGACCGGCAGGTTTTGTTGCAGACAAAGCTGAAATTGAGCATAAATGGTTATTTTCCGTCGTTAATTTGACATAAGAAGGCAGACGATATGATAAAGAAGGCACTTACCTACGTTCCGCAGGCCGATACCGGCTCTGAAAAGCCGCCGAGGGTGTACTTCAACGATTTTAACGACTGGTTGCTGAACATTTATAATGAGTTATTAGCTCATGCCTCTGGACGTCCGGCTCTTCCAGGAAGTTAACGAGCGAGTCAATCTGGAGATTATGAAGCGGTTCTAAGCCGGAAAGATCGAGTTTGCTTTTCCCAGCCGGACGCTTGACGTGAAGAAGGACTGAAACAATTGTATCCAATATTTGCGATTGTAGTGGTGGGATTTTGCCAAGTAACAGCGATTTCCTCTTTGCTAAGGCTCCGGAATGGACAACAATGGATTCCCGCTTTCGCGGGAATGACAGTATGGCGCAAGAACTAATTCCAACTGGTATGATTAGTTACCTGGGACCAGGGGCTCTTGAACCGTCAAACACATCACGAGCAGCGAATCAAATATGGCGGCGGCTATTTCACGGCCTTTTCTGCTTTGGTGGTCGAAGGCACCGGCCCGCTGAACTCGGTGATATCGAGGGCCTGCTGCTCTCTATCAGTCAAAATCGGCTCTGTGATAATAGTAGGCGTGATGAATACGACCAGCTCTGTAACCGCCGTTGACTCACCTTCGAATTTGAAAAGACGGCCGAGCACGGGTATGTCACCGAGTACGGGGACCTTGTTAACCTGCTTGGATGTTTCTTTCTTTCGCAGGCCGCCCAGGACAACCGCCTGTCCATTTTTGACAAGTGCTATAGTGTTGACTTTGCGAGTGTCGACAACAGGGACATTGCTCGATGCGACTTGCACTCGCGTCACGAGCACGCTGAATTCCGGCGCGATGTTCAATCTCAACATATTGTCCCCTGCGACATGCGGGGTAACAACGAGCTTGACGCCGACGTTTTTGAATTTCACCGTCTCGGTGGTGCTGCCCGCCGTGATGGTTCGTTCCACGTATGGATGCTCGGTCACGATATCGAAAGTGGCCTCCTCGTTGTCGACGACCATAATTCTCGGATTGGCCAGAAGCTTGGCATCGATATTTTCCTTCTCGGCCCTGAGCATTGCATTGATGTCGATGCTGTCATTAAGCAGGCCAAATCGAAGATACCCTTGTGTGCTTGCCTCTGTTTTGTTTGTTCCGGCCATAAAACCGGCCGCAAGGGATGGATCGGTTCTGCTGCCAATGTAAGTGTCGCTGCCTCCCTTTTCGACGACAATATCGTCATTGACTGGAAAAGCGCCATTGGCGGAAGTATTCCAGTTGGTTCGCCTGCCGGCGTACCAGTCGATGCCAAGGTCGAGGTTGTCCTTGCTCGTGATGTCATAGATTCTCACTTCGACCAATACCTGGGGCGTGATGCGGTCGATTGTGCTCAGCAGGTTCGCGATGTCCCTGACTTTGCTCTCCGTGTCGGTCACGATGATATGACTGGTGCCCTCGATGGAGGAG